>NZ_CEYEMI010000068.1:0-2528 GCF_982810325.1 Paraperlucidibaca sp. | reverse complement strand
GGCTAAAGTAGTTAGTGTGACGTTTTTCATTGTGCTTTTTGCCGTGATCATGATCTGCTGAGTGATTTCCACCATGTTCAGCAAAGTCAGGCTTTTTAGCAAAAGCAGGGCCGCTAACTAGCAGACTTAGCCCCACGGCGACTGCTGCAAGATTGTTCCAAGATTTCATGACATACCTCTAGATAGTGTGTGGTGCTCAATGTCTTGATCGACATCATTGAAGACCTACGCACATTAACGACTGATTACGATTTGCCGCCTACTTGAAGCATTTTTTTGAGCTAGGATGTTCGCTTACCTGCGCCTACATAACTATGGATACGCCTTGGTTTGCGTGGCAGCTTAGGTTTGCGGCAACCTCTGTTTTTGCCAAGTCTAAGCCAAGATTTTCTATTAAAAACGTTAGCAATGGGTCAAGCAGTGGCGATAAGACTGTGCTTATGGCTGTTTTCAGAAGCGCCACTACCGTGTTTGCGATACTTCCTACGAGCATCAGCGCTGAACCCAATGTATTGCCATTAGCTTCGTAAGCGGTAATTTCTGGCCCTGACAAGGTGCCTCTTAGGCTACCTATAAGACTTGCCGAGCTAATCGATTGATATACCTGGCTTCCACGTGTTTCCGCCATATTGACTAAGTCAGGTAAGTTTTCCTCAGCGGGAGACTCAAACAGAAGCGTACCTTCAGCGCCAAAGACAGATGATTTGACCTTTAAGCCAAGTCCCCCGGCGGCAAATGGCACTCGTGCGCCGCAGCCGAGTAATGAGCAATGCTTAATGCCGAAGTCGACAAGTGGTATTGGTAGTACCACAGGCTCTGTTTGGCTAGACATTACCTGCTCTTGAGCATCGCTCGCGGAGACACCCATCTTGCCAATACGAAGAGTTGCTGCAGCGGTTTTAACCGGTACAGTTAGGGACTTCTCATCGCCTTGGCAGCTAAAGTCTGTCACTCGAGCATCACCGCCGGCAAGATCTAGATTGATATCAAATCGAAACGGGGCGGGTAGCAATAAAATATTTAATTGGTCTTGCCCACCAAGTAACACGCTTAAGTTCAGGCCAAGCAGTCCATTTATCACGCCAACTAATGGGCTGGCTAAGTTGTCCACAGCAGTGTTTAGGCCTGAGACTAGTGATTCCAGCTTATTACTTAGCGACACACTTAAAATCATACGAAGTTGCGCAGAGCGTACATAAATTCTATTAGGGCTGTTATTTACGGCCAGATATGCCTCATCTTTCGCTGCTGCAGGGTCACCAATAGCGGCAAACTGTGGCGGCTCAATGACCTTAATGGCGAGGTCGACTGTATTACCTAAAAGATCAATAGGGATAACAGCACTGACGGCATTATGTTGGTTGGCAAGCAGAATGATGCCTTGGATAAACTGATAGAGCTGAACCCGTGCTTTAGCGCCATCGTAGTCCGCGTCAGATGCAAGGCCAACGATCTCACCTAGCTTGAGTTGGCCTGAGCTAATCGAGCTAGCCAATAAAATCTGATCTAAGGCGACAATCGCCTCTAAAGCATTGAGTGTGACTTGCGGAGTGCCATTTTGCTGGTCTAGCACATCAATTGCCGCTTGGATTAGCTCTCCTGTGCTCACATTAGTGGAGAGTAGGCTGTCATATTCACCAGCAGTAACGCCGATATTGATGGCTAAGCGATCCATGAACTCAAAAATATCGATATCGGTATGAATAAGACCATTCCAAGCGCCAACTGAAATGTTCAAGTTGCCACCTAGTAGGCCGCCAAAAACGTCGCTAAGTAACTTTGCTTTACTGTTTTTAGTGATATTTACATTGAGTAATGTGCTGCGCAGCGTAAGCATGGCTAAAGGGCTGCCATTTGCACTTGCTACGGCGCGTGCAGAAATTGTGATGCTTTCACCAAAGGCGCCACCGGCAATCATGCTCGCTGGCGTGGTTTGACTAAGTGAAATAGCAATTGCTTTGTTACTACTGCTAGCGGTATCGAGTTGCCGCATATTATTACTAATAATAATGTCGCCACATTCTGGCAATGCAAGCTGATGCTCTGCATCGAGAGTAAATCCGTTGCGCGCTAAGTTTTCCTGAGCAATTTGCTGTGCCGATCCGTCATCACATCGGCCTCCACGGGCAGCCACCTCAAGAGCAGCCACATCAACTTGCCTTTGTAGGGTGCGTTTGATGACATAGAGACGCCCCGTATCTACAACCAAAGCAAGGCACGTCACGCCTAAAAGCATAAAGCCTGCTGTCATGAGCATGACGGCACCACGTTCTCGATGCTTTGTAAGGCGTATCTGCGTAACGCACTCTAAGTAGCTCATACAAGCCACTATGCGACTCTGAACGCGTTTACTCTGTGGTCAAATCCACGTTTGTTGTATGAGTTTGGTTGCGAATGACAGGCTTTTTGAATGATGGGCCGATTACACAAAGCTAAGGGCACCATCGTTCATGAGCACATACAAGCGGTACCGTTTTCATCAAGATAAAACGTAAGCAACATGACTCAACGCGAGGCTTGTATGGCAA
>NZ_CEYEMI010000067.1:1344-2547 GCF_982810325.1 Paraperlucidibaca sp. | reverse complement strand
CATGAAAATTTTAGTCACCGGCGGTGCCGGTTTTATAGGCTCAGCCGTAGTTCGCGAACTAATTGCGCACAGCCAACACTCAGTGATCAATGTTGACTGCCTAACGTATGCTGGCAACGTTGAGTCACTAGCCGATGCCGCTAGCTCATCACGCTACGCCTTTGAGCAAGTCAATATTTGTGATCGCGCCGCACTCGATCGTGTCTTCGCAGAGCATCAACCCGATGCCGTCATGCATTTGGCCGCCGAATCACATGTTGATCGCTCCATCGATGGACCCGGTGAGTTTATTCACACCAATATCACCGGCACTTACACTTTGCTCGAAGCCGCTCGAGCCTATTGGTCGGGCCTCGATGCATCGCGCCGTGAGACCTTTCGCTTTCATCACATCAGCACCGATGAAGTCTACGGCGACCTCCATGGCACCGATGACCTGTTTTTAGAAACCACACCATACGCGCCGAGCTCGCCATACTCGGCTAGCAAAGCCGCGAGCGATCACCTCGTGCGCGCTTGGCAACGTACCTATGGTTTCCCAACGCTGATCACCAACTGCTCGAACAACTACGGCCCCTACCATTTCCCCGAGAAACTCATCCCGCACGTGATGCTCAATGCCTTGGCAGGCAAGCCGCTGCCAGTTTATGGCGATGGTTTGCAAATTCGCGATTGGCTCTATGTGGAGGACCATGCACGAGCACTAATACGCGTGGTCACAACCGGTGAAGTCGGCGAAACCTATAATATTGGCGGTCACAATGAGCAAACCAATATTCATGTGGTGCGAACCTTATGTGCGTTGCTTGAAGAGCTTGCCGCTGACCGCAAACCTGCTGGCGTAGCGCGCTATGAAGATCTCATCACTTTTGTCAAAGATCGCCCAGGTCATGACGCGCGCTACGCCATTGACGCCTCAAAAATTGAGCGCGAATTAGGATGGGTGCCGCAAGAGTCATTCGACAGCGGTTTGCGCAAAACCGTGCAATGGTATTTGGCCAATGAGGCGTGGTGGCAGCGCGTGCTGAGCGGCGCCTATCAATTACAACGTATTGGAGCAACACAATGAAGGGCATCATCCTCGCCGGCGGTTCGGGCACACGACTACACCCCATCACCCGTGGTTTGTCGAAGCAGCTACTGCCCATCTACGACAAACCAATGATTTACTACCCGCTATCGGTGCTAATGCTCGCGGGCATT
>NZ_CEYEMI010000067.1:0-1244 GCF_982810325.1 Paraperlucidibaca sp. | reverse complement strand
GTCGCTTTCGTGCAAGACAATCACTCACGCTCACGCAAGGGTGTATTGCGTGGTCTGCACTTTCAACGCGTGCAGCCACAAGGCAAACTGGTACGAGTTCCAATAGGTCGTGTCTACGATGTCGCCGTGGATATTCGCCCTGACTCACCGACCTTTGGCCAACATGTGGGCACTGAGCTAAACGAAGATAATCATCGCCAACTCTGGATACCGCCAGGCTTAGCCCATGGCTTCTTGGTGCTGAGTGAGTCCGCTGACTTCCTATATAAGACTACGGATTTCTATCATCCAGCATCAGAGGCTACGCTACTTTGGAATGATCCTGCGCTTAAAATTGACTGGCCCTTGCATGAGCTTAGCGACGAACCATTGCTAACTGATAAGGATCGCCAAGGCTTAACGTTAGCTGAGCTCTTAGCATGAAAAAACTAACCGTGTTGCAAACCTTACCTGCCCTACACAGTGGTGGCGTGGAGCGCGGCACATTAGAAATCGCACGCGCATTGGTTGCTGCAGGGCATCGCTCTATTGTGGTATCGAATGGAGGGAGACTAGTCGACCAATTGGTTCGCGAAGGTAGCGAGCACATCCAAATGCCAGTGCACCGGAAGTCTTTAGCCAGCTTATTTCAAATACGCCCGTTCCGCCGACTGCTACGCGAACTCAAACCCGACATCGTGCATGCACGATCACGCATCCCAGCATGGATTGCTTGGCTCGCACTGCGCCGCATGCACCCATCCACACGTCCACGCTTTATCACTACCGTGCATGGCTTATATTCGGTGAGCCCATATAGCGCGATTATGACTAAAGGAGAGGTAGTGATTGCAGTGTCGGAAACTGTTCGCGAGTATATCTTGACGAACTATCCTAGCTGCCCACCAGAGCGAATAAAGCTGATTTATCGCGGCGTGGATCCAAAGGAGTTCCCTCGCGGTTATCAGCCATCGGCGCAATGGCTAGCTAAATGGAAGCAAGACTATCCTCAACTGATAGGCAAAAAAGTACTGTGCTTGCCTGGCCGCATCACGCGATTAAAGGGCCATGAAGATTTTTTCAGCCTTCTGCTGAAAATGAAGTCCCAAGATTCTGCTGTGCACGGATTGATAGTTGGAGGTGTGGAAGAGAAAAAGCGCCCCTATCTAGCTGAGCTTCAGGCGCGAGTAGCCGAGCTTGGGCTGAGCAGTGATATTACGTTTACGGGGCTTCGCAGTGATATTCGCGAAGTTTTTAGTCAATGC
>NZ_CEYEMI010000066.1:0-2862 GCF_982810325.1 Paraperlucidibaca sp. | reverse complement strand
TGCACAGCAGAGGTCCAGGCAAATGGAGTGTTACCGTGAACAACGATTTTCATGACAACTGCTCCTTGTCGGCGCGCGACGAAGCCCGCTCCCAGCCAGCGCGACCATCGGCAATCACCCGCAATAACTGCTGTGTCGAACCATCGTAATCATCGGCACTGGCAGCACCGGTCATCACTGAGTGGGTGGCAGTAGCAATTTTCTTGCCCAACTCCACGCCCCATTGGTCAAACGGGTTGATGTTCCACAGCGCCGAAGCCACATACACTTTGTGCTCGTAAAGCGCGATGAGCTGGCCCAAGCGATAAGGCGTGAGCTCATCAAACAGCAGCGTTGAAGACGGCTGATTACCACGATAATAATGATGGCCTTGGCGCGTAGCATCGCCGAGCATAAGCACGCGCGATTGCGCCAAACAGTTGGCCAACGCCAGCTGCTGCTGGTGCTGCAAACTCGAGCCGGTGTCATCATCGCGGCTGTAGCGGCGTATCGGCGCGATGAAATCGCAGGCCACCGGCTGCGTGCCTTGGTGCAGCAATTGGTAAAACGCGTGCTGGGCATTGGAGCCGACCTCGCCCCATAAAATCGGGCAAGTGGCGTAATCAATCGGCTTGCCGAGGCGGTCGACCGACTTACCATTACTCTCCATTTCCAGCTGCGTAAGGTAGCTGGGAAACAGCTTCAGGCGCGCATCGTAAGGCAAAATGGCTTGGCCATTGATGCCCAAAAACGTGCTATTCCACACCTGCAAAAGCCCCATCAGCACCGGCAGGTTATCGGCCAATGGTGCTTGGGCGAAATGCGTATCCATAGCGTGCGCACCGGCGAGCAGCTGCTTAAAACCCGCCATGCCGAGTTTCAGCGCGATGGGCAGGCCAATGCCCGACCACAGCGAAAAACGCCCACCGACCCAATCCCAAAAACGAATTTGGTTGGACTCGGGAATGCCATAAGCGGTCATCTTTTCTGGCTTCGCCGACACGCCAATAAAGTGGTGGCGCAAAATGCGGGCACGGTCGCTAATGCGCGTGCGCATCCAGGCGATGGCAGTTTCAGCGTTAGATAGCGTGTCGATGGTCGAAAATGACTTCGAAGCAACCACAAACAGCGTGGTTTCTGGGCGCAAATGATCAAGCAGATCGGCGAGCTGGGTGCCATCGATAGAGCTAACAAAATGCACATGCAGGCCGCGCGCTTCCGGTGGCGCAAACTCAGCCAACGACTGCGTGGCCAAATACGGGCCTAAATCGGAACCACCGACACCAATACTGACGACATCGCTGATGGCCTCGCCAGTCACGCCGCGCCATTGCTGAGCATGAATACGCGAGACGATATCGCTCATGCGTGCGAGGCTGGCGTGTATCGCCGGCACCACATCCTCACCCTCAACAATCAACTTGCTCGTGGCTGGCAAACGCAAAGCCGTGTGCAAAGCCGCGCGATCCTCACTTTGGTTCACGCGATCGCCGCTGAGCAAACGCTCAATGGCGCGTGGCAATTCACAGGCCTCAGCTAAGGCCAATAGGTCGTTGAGCACAGAGGCATCGAGGCGTTGCTTGCTGAAATCGAAGAGTAGGCCATCGTGCGTGCGCGTTAGCTCGGCGGTGCGCGTCGAGGCGCTTTTCGCGCCCCACACATCGCGCAAATGGCGCTGCTGCCAAATCGGCGCCTGCGCTGCCACCGCCTGCCATTCGCTGAGTTGACTCCGCGCTTTACTGCTCATATAAGCCCCGGCAACCAAGCGCGCAGCGGTGCGGCGAGCTCGGGGTCGCGCAGTGCCAGCGCCATATTGGCTTGCGCGTAGCCAAATTTGCTGCCGCAGTCGTAACGCACGCCGGCGAAGCGGTGGGCGCGGATGTCGTGCTCGGCGAGCAACGCACTGATGCCATCGGTGAGTTGAATCTCGCCGCCAGCGCCGGGCTGCACATCGGCGAGCGCGGCGAAGATGGCCTTGGGCAGCACATAGCGCCCGACCACGGCGAGATTGCTGGGCGCGACATCGGCGGCAGGTTTTTCCACCATCGCCACAATGCGCTGAGCGGAGGAATCAGCCAGCGACACCACACCATAGCGATGCACCTGGTCGCGCGGCACTTCTTCCACCGCCAATGACCATGCGCCAGTCGCATCGTGCAGCGCCACCATATCGGCCAAACAGCCTGCTGCGCCCGCACCTGACAACGGCGCATCAATAAAATCATCCACCAACATCACCGCCACGCCATCGCCCGCACTAGCCAACGCCGCCTCAGCGCCACACGCCACTGCGTGACCCAAGCCCAGTGCCTGCGGCTGCATGACCACTGTCACTTTCAGACCCTCAGGCACTGTGCCGAGCAACGCCGCCAGCAAATCTTTTTTGCCTTTAGCGGTCAATTCAGCCACCAGCTCTGGATCGGCTGGCTGCAAATGCGTCTCCAACCCCGACTTCTTCGGCGAATTCACCAGCACCACATGGCGAATGCCTGCGCGCCACGCCTCCTCCACCGCGTATTGCAGCAACGGCTTGTCGACCACCGGCAGCAACTCTTTCGGCACCGACTTAGTGGCCGGCAAAAAACGCGTGCCAAGACCGGCAACAGGGAGAATGACAGTTGAAATCACAGAGAGTTCCTTAAACTTTATTGGCCGCAAGAGTGGGCGCTTTTGTTGAAATTATCACTGAGGCCAAAGAGAGCCCCCGAAACTGGTATCACACCAACCGAGCTTCGAGCTTTTGTCGTAAGCGCTGATCCGACTACCCGACAACTTAGCAATCAGCCATCTACAATCGCCACAAAGCCAGGCCGGCAGCCGCAAAAGCAGCGCGATCAAACACTGACTTCACATCGATCACTGGCGTGCCAACACCAAACGCCG
>NZ_CEYEMI010000065.1:0-3242 GCF_982810325.1 Paraperlucidibaca sp. | reverse complement strand
GACGGATAAAGGGTGTTCAGCGACGACGCTGACAATGCAGGCATATTGCTTCTGCGCAACGCGCCAAACGTGAAGGTCAGTGAGCTCGGCGCGTGGGCTCATTGAGGCGATGGACTTCTCAATGGCTTTGACGATCGGCGCATCCATTTCAGCGTCAAGCAAGACGCGGCTAGTGTCGCGAATTAGGCCATAAGCCCAAAAGCTCACCAGTGCGGCACCAACGATTCCCATTATGGGATCAAGCCAGTCGGCACCCCAGAATTTGCCGCCTATAAGGGCGATGATGGCGAGCACAGAGGTGGCGGCGTCGGTAATGACGTGGATATAGGCTGAACGTAAGTTTAGGTCATGATGCTCGTGGCCATGTTCGAGATCATGATCGTCGTGCCCATGCGCGTCATGGCTGTGGCCATGCGTATGGTCATCTCGCAATAGCCATGCGCAAACAATGTTTACCACCAGACCAAGGCTGGCTAGGGCAATGGCCTCGTTATAGAAAATTGGGCTTGGTGAAAGCAGGCGTTCACATGACTGGAAAAGCATTAGGCCGGCAACGAGTATCAATAAAATCGCGCTGGTGTAACCACCCAATATTTCTATTTTCCAGGTGCCAAAGTTGAAGCGGCGATCGTTGGCGTAGCGCCTTGCGGCGGCATAGGCCAGCAAAGATAAGCCTAAGGCGAGCGTGTGTGAGCTCATATGCCAGCCGTCGGCGAGCAGGGCCATGGAGTTGTATATCCAGCCGCCAGCAATTTCTGCGCACATCATTATTGCGGTGATTATGACGACGATAAGCGTTTTGCGTTCGGCCGATGGGTTACCTTCGTGGAAGCTGTGGCCGTGCGAGAATAGGGAAGCGCTTGCTAAGTTGGACATTAGATCTGCTCGTGAAGGGCTATTTCAATATACTATACCCCAGTATTGTATTTTACATAAAGGACGGCGTGCTATGGCTCATATGCATCAGAACAATAAAAAGCTCTTAACGAGAATCCGGCGCATCAAAGGCCAGTCGGAAAGCTTGGAGCGCGCTATCGAAAGTGGGGCCGAATGCGCCGCCATATTGCAGCAAGTAGCGGCAATTCGCGGCGCAGTGAATGGCCTGATGACAGAGATATTAGAAGGGCATATCCGCGAGCATTTAGGCCCAGTTGATGTCACGCCGGAGGAGCGTAGCAAGGACGTTGAGCAGGTGATTGCGGTGCTGCGCTCGTATCTTAAGTAGGCATCAAGCAGGGCTGCTAAACCTTAATACTTTGCCAGTTACCCTTGCGCCAAATATGGCTAAAAATACTAACTTGTATTGCGCGGTACGCTACTTGTAATAGCCAAATGGCCATCAGGCCGCCACCCCATACCGGCCCAATGAGCCAGGCTAATGGCAGAAATACGCACCATTGCATCAGCAGCGAAACCTGCATTACGGCTTTGCTAGCGCCAACGCCAAATAGCGCATTCATCAAAATCATGCCAACGCCATCGAAGGCAATGAAGAGGCCGATGATGCGCAGTGGCCAGATCGCTAGCTGCATCGTTTCCGTCTCATGAATAAACACAGATAGCAGCAGTTCGGGCACGACCACCATGGGGATACCCAGCACCGCGAGCAAATAAAAGCCGATCTTGCTGACATCCCAGCCCCATTGTTTGGCATCGGCGATATTACCTTTGCCCATGGCCTGGCCTGCTAGCGTGGCCGCCGTGAGCCCAAGTGCTATGCCCGGCAGTAGCGCCACCAACATGATATTTACCAGCACATTGCCGGCAGCTAATTCGGCGGTGCCCACTTTGCCAATAATCCAAAATAATGCGGTAAGTCCTGCTGCGAAAAAGAACTGCTGAATGGAGGAGGGTATCGACAGGCGCAGCATGTTAACGAGTACGCCCTTACTCGGTAGGGCGTGTAAAAAGCTGTGCGCAGATGCATGGCGATGGCCAAGAAAAAAGTAGATGGCGGTGCCAGTGGCTAGCGAGAGCGTCGTGCCCAGACCGGCACCATAGACGCCTAAAGCGGGAATGCCCGCGTGACCGTAAATGAGTACGTAGTTGAGGCAAACGTTGAGCACATTCATGATCAATAAAGTACGGAAGTACAGCTGTGGCATGGAGATGCCGTTCCAATAACCACGAAACGCGAAGTTCATGCCCACGAAAATCATGCCGATAAGGCGCACTTGCAGGTACTCAGTGCCCAATGGCTGCACGGCGGGGTCATCCACTAAATAGGGGAAGAGCCAGGGCGTGAGAAAATAAAACAGAATCGATAATGGTAGTCCGATAGCGACAGCCAACAGCAAGCCGCCATTGAGCGGGCCTGCCATGATGGCCTCGTTGCCTTCACCTTTACGCCGAGCCGCAGTTGCCTGCACGGCGGTCGATAATCCTAGGATTATCGAGAAGCACATGAAGTTTGCGAAGCCGGCAATGCCAACCGCCGCCAAGGCATTCGCTCCCAACGATCCGACCATGGCGGTATCGACCAAGTTCATGATGTTTTGCGAAGTCATGCCACCAATAATTGGTAGCGCCAAGGTAAGAATAGTGCGGCGACGATCGGGCGACATGAGCTACCTAATGTTGAGTGTGTAAATACTAATTAGATCCAAACTCATTGTGTGAGTGATGAAGTCTTTCAATGGAAACTCACTCTTCATATAGCGCTCGACGTACTCTGGCAGTTCGCTGCTACGGTAGCAGCTCATCAGTGCTTTATGGAACCAGACTGATGACGACATTTATGACGCCTGAACGTGTGTGGGAAATTTGGCTAAATGCAGACTGTGATAGGTCGATAATTCGGCCTCTAATGAAGGGGCCTCGGTCGTTAATTCTTACGACTACGCTGTCGCCATTTTCAGTATTTGTAACCTTTACCTTAGTGCCAAAAGCCAAGCTTCTATGAGCGGCGGTGTGCTTGTCTTGTTGATACAGTTCGCCGCTAGCCGTTTTACGGTTTTCGAATTTATCGGCGTAGAAAGAGGCTTGCCCAAGGGCTGTAAAGCCAGCGTTTTTAGTGGGCGTTGTGCTACAGCCAAATAAGCTTAAACAGGCCATAAACGTAAATAGCGTGATTCGTATTTTCTTCATAACGTATTCCTGATGGTTAACTTGCCAGTACCGATTCATATTGGCTCTCTGGGTGTAAGCTTCAATGATTCACATGTCAAAAATGGGTGAGCGATTATGGCAACACATCACGCAGCTGAAGGCGAGGTCGTATGCCTCAAGACTTGGGCGAATGA
>NZ_CEYEMI010000064.1:0-3273 GCF_982810325.1 Paraperlucidibaca sp. | reverse complement strand
TCTATGGCGATCATTTTCGCCTAAGTTGGTGTCCGAAATCATTAGACCACTACAATAGTGTGATGAGATGGATCTAAAATGACTCGAAATATTCCAATCAATTGCCATCACTTCTCTTCTCTTGTCTTGATACGGACAGTCCGTAAGGAAAACCACCCGGCCTGAGGGTACTGACAAGTTAACTTTCAGACTTAGCAAAAGTTGCCCCTTACGCCTCTAAGCAACCACTGCCCTCCACGTTGCGAACGCAGCTGTCCTACTGCGTCGATAATAATTTTCTGTGGTTAGGTGTCTTCCAAGATTGAATAAGTTGGAAACTGCTGCATGATTCGTTAGAAATAGCTGAGTCTGGCTCGGCGATTTAAACCGCCTCATTCCTCGCTCTCGAAATCGCGTCAACTCATGCGATTGCTTTGCCACATCACCATTGCGCCTACTCTCAACAAAGACATCGACCACTTCGCCATCCTGATCGACGGCTCGCCACAAGTAGTGCTGCTTTCCATTTATCTTGATGAATACCTCATCAAGATAAAGCGTATCGCCAAATCCGATATGCTTGCGTTTGAGCTTGCGAGCGTATGCTGGTCCAAACTTGATGCACCACAATAGGATCGCCCCATAACTGACAGAGATGCCCTTCTCTGCCAGTAAATCTTCTATATCGCGGAAGCTCAAGTTGAAGCGATAGTGGACCTATACCGCATAGCTGATGATGCTGGGATGACAACGATGTCGTATGTAGGTACTCATGGGCAAATTATCCCAGCCGTCGAGTTAACTTGTCAGTACCTTTACGGCTACAAAAACATGATGGTTTGTGATGGCTCAATGTTGGGTGCTAACCTCGGCGCGAATCCGTCACTAACGATCACTGCACTCACAGAGCATGCTATGTCGTTTATCCCGGCCAAAAAACTGACAAGTTAGCTTCTAAGGCTAAAACGCAACTGTCTTAGTGAATCGATCATGATTTGCTAGGACCAAATACCACTTAGGTTAAATAAGTTCAATGCCGCACCATGGCTAAGGTGAATTGAATGAGTAGCGTCAGTAACGACCTCAGCAGCAATCGCCTACCCGCTATTTATGGCCATTTTTTAGTCGACTTAATGCGTGGCCGTGGATTGTGCGAGCAGGACGTATTAGCCAGCACTGGACTCACGCTCGCGCAACTAGCTGAGCACGACCGGTACATCTCTGGCGAGCAACATGCGCTGATATTAAGCAATGCATTACGCGTCAGCCAAGACCCCAGTATCGCTTACGAAATTGGTTTGGCCAGCCAGATCACTAAACACGGCTTTATAGGCTTTGGCTTGATGAGCTGCGCTACGGTTGGAGACGCACTAGCGTTAAGTCAACGCTACTTAAGTGCCCGCGTCCCTCTATTCCATACCAATATCCACCAAGAAGGCGGCCACATGGTGGTCGAGCTACAGGCAACCAGGCCTTTAGGCAGCTTATATGAAGCTATATTCAATATGGTTCTAGTCGAGCTATGTTGTCTGTTTGGCCGGATCATTCACGGCGGTAGCACACCTTCAGGCTGGCAAAGCGAAATATGGGTACCCTATGCTGAACCAAGCTATTACGCGCGTTACAAAGAGCGGCTGCCACGTTTTCACTTTAATCAAAGCAGCCCACAAATTCGCTTTCCTATTAGTTTATTAGACACACCAATTGCATCGGCAAATCCTGCAACAGCTCAAATAGCGATTGCTCAATGCGAGCAAGAAATGGCGAAAATGGTAAGAAGCGAGTTAACACTCAGCGTGCAGGTAAGTGAGCTTTTCCAGCGTCATCGCTATCAATATCCAGACCTAAATACCCTCGCCCAAATTTTGCATATGTCAGAACGCACTCTCAAGCGCCGACTGCAAGCAGAGGGGCAAAGTTATCAGCGCTTACTAGATGCCGCCCGCTACCAACATGCGTGTGACTTATTACATAACATCAGCTTATCAATAGAGGCCATAGCACAGTCATTGGGCTACCAAGATCCTGCTAACTTCACTCGCGCTTTTCGTAAATGGAGTGGGCTATCTCCACGTGATTGGCGTCGAGACTTTAGCAATGGCCTTAATTGACAGATTTTTGGCGTAATACCCCCTCACTACAATCAATCGTAAGCCCTACTCTGCATACACATAATCAAAAGAAGGGGGCGTTATGAATGCCGCAGTCAAAGCTGAGCTACTAACGGATGAGCAAAAGTCTGTTTATATTCGCACCAAAGTGCTTGATGCCGGTGTCGCATTACGAGAGCGTCATCACTGGCTAAAACATCAGGACTTCATTGGGGCCAGCATTATGGCTCTGTCATTGCTGGGCATGATTGCCAGCGGCGTGCTCTACGTTCAAGGCGTTATCGCTTGGTGGGTCTGCGTGCCGCTCACTGCCCTCTTCGCCTCCTTCATTCATGAGCTTGAGCACGACCTGATTCACTTGATGTATTTCCGTAAAAAGCCTTGGGCCAACAATCTCATGCTAGCGCTAGGTTGGGTGGCTCGTGCCAGCACCGTCAATCCGTTTGTGCGCCGTAAGCTGCACTTGCACCATCATAAATTTTCCGGCACTGAGTCTGATCTAGAGGAGCGCGGCATCACTAATGGCGTGCCCTGGGGCATCAAGCGCCTAGTGATGTTGGGTGACAATATGATGGCCGTATACCTGCGGCCAACGGAAATGCTGCGTGCCACAAAGGCTTATATCAAATCGCAAAAGCCAGCGACTGCCGCTGAAGCACGCGCCATGGGTAAAGAGCAGCTGCATGCCTACTTTCCCTTGGGCACCGTATATTACGCACTATTCCATACTTGGGTCGTCACCCATGTCGTGCTACTCATCGCCAGTGCACTAAGTTTTAGTATCACGCTTCCTACTTGGTATGCCGGCTTTCTTAATGGTCTAAACGTGTTTGCTGTGGTCTATATGTTACCCAGCCTCTTGCGCACATTCTGTCTACATTTCATAAGCTCAAATATGCACTATTACGGTGATGTTGAAGCGCGTAATGTCATGCAGCAATGCCAAGTACTAAACCCTTGGTGGCTGATGCCAATGCAGTTATTTTGCTTCAACTTCGGCAGCACTCACGCAATTCATCATTTTGCCGTGAAAGAGCCGTTCTATATTCGCCAGTGGAATGCAAAAATTGCACATAACGTTATGCGTGAAATGGGTGTTCGATTTAATGATATTGGCACATTTAAACGCGCCAATAGCTTTAAGCAAGTTACTAACCCTGCAGTTCTAGTGAGTCGATAATGA
>NZ_CEYEMI010000063.1:0-3884 GCF_982810325.1 Paraperlucidibaca sp. | reverse complement strand
ACTCGTAAATCACCACCGCACCGCGCTTTAAAAACGGCGCAATGGTCTCGGTCGCACGCACCACAGGCGTGAGATCGGGATTTTTCTCTTGATCAATTGGCGTTGGCACAGCCACCACCACATAGTCGGCCTGGCTTAAATCACTGCCCTGCGAGGTAAAACGCAACTGAGCAGACGCCGTAAACGCCTCAGCTTCCATCTCGCCAGTCGGATCGTTACCGGCGCGGTAGGCTGTGAGCTTAGCTTCGCTAATGTCAAAGCCAATGGTCGGTAATACACGACCAAATGCTAGCGCTAGCGGCAAGCCAACATAGCCTAAGCCAATGACTGCAACGGTGGCATTTGCCAACAGCGGAGATGGGCGTGCCATGATGGCTCCTTAAAAAAATAAATGTGGCGCGAGCAACACTAAAGTAAGCAGCTCTGCGCGAGCGACATTATAGTAAGCGCCTCAGCGTTAGTGCGCGAGTATTAACAAAGCCCTCAGACGAGATGCACTGTGCATAGCCCATCAAAAAAAACAATACCGCTTGCCGCACCCCTGCTATTGCTCAGCATCTTGGCACTGATCTTCTCGCCAGTAGCGCGATCACCTAGCGTGTGGATATTGCTGGGCATGAGTGCCATCGTGCTCGCTTGCTGGCGAGAGCAGGTGGTAATGCATATTCGCGCACTCGGACCGGTCGCCCTGCCCGTTATCGCTGCCCTGCTCTTCAGCTTAGTGTTATCTGTTCATCCATGGCAGGGCGCAACGGTATTCCGCGACCTCATCAAAGCCTTGGTGGTTGCGCTCGCGCTGGCCATTCTCGCGCAACAAGCATCATCGGCGTGGCTTAAGTGGCTAAAGCACGGCATTACTCTGTGCACTATCGCGGCGGGCCTTCTGGCGTTATGGCTAATTTACACACCCAGCCACTCGGCGATGGTCATTACTTGGTGCAATAGTGTCGAAAATATGAATCTCTGGGGCCTTAGTTTCGCCCTACTACTCAGCTGCAGCATCGCAGTCGCGCTCA
Source organism: Paraperlucidibaca sp. (assembly GCF_982810325.1). Classification (NCBI taxonomy): domain Bacteria; kingdom Pseudomonadati; phylum Pseudomonadota; class Gammaproteobacteria; order Moraxellales; family Moraxellaceae; genus Paraperlucidibaca; species Paraperlucidibaca sp. The sequence continues at coordinate 2,868 of NZ_CEYEMI010000063.1, read as the reverse complement.
ACAATCTGGGCAGTCGCCACAAACAAGAAAAGCTAAGCGCCCTCTTCATGCTATTAGCCGCCGCAATCCTATTCACCTGGCTCAGCCTTAGTTATCCAAGCCGAGGCGCGCTGCTCGCGGCACTGTGCTCCAGCGCATTACTGCTACTACTGCGCTTTACCCGCATTTCATTAATGTGGCTTTTCATCGCCAGCGCCAGCGCATTCATTGTCGGCAGTTTAGCTGTGCTCATCATACGAGCCGGTGGCTGGATCAGTGCTGCCGAGCTCAATACCATCAGCTCAAACCGGCTACCTATCTACGACACCGTCTGGAGCTTATGGCAGCAAGCGCCGTGGTTTGGCTGGGGTCTGAAAGCCTTCAAAACCCACGCTGCCGTAGAAATCGCGAGCAACATGGGTGGCCACAGTTTCACCGCGCCACATAATATTTTGCTGGAAATGCTGTATTCAATGGGTGTGATAGGCAGCACATTGTTGATGGTCGCGCTCGGACGCATCCTGTGGTTAGCCATGCAAGCAGCACAATCGACAGCTAATCCCTTAGTGGGGCTGCTCGCCACAGCTATCATCATCACCTTAATGCTGCACGGCGCTACCGACTTGTCGATATATCGACCTTACTTCTTCTTGCTAGTGTTTTCAGCATGGGGATTAGTGCAAGGCTCTGACGAGCGCAATGGCCCGTACATAAAGCCCTGATAAATCTCGTAGCACTTATGGATCACACGGTCGAAAAAACGCAGAATGCGTAGCCATCGTAGCGGCTTGAGCGCGCGCATTTCGCTGCGTCGCTCCTCTAACTGTGAATCCCCTAGCTGCAATACGCTGGCCAAATAAGGCTGCACAGCCCGCACTTGCACATCGCCAATTTTTTGATAGAACCACCAGTCATCCGCCATGCAGCGCAGCGGGGTTTGCAAAGCGACAAGGCGCTCGGCAGCCGCACGATTAATCAGATAGGCGTGGCCGCCCCAGCCGCGCAAAGGTGCGATCAGTGAAAATTTTGCGTTGAGTGACATCGCGGCCTGCTGGGCATAAAGCCGGGTTACACCCAAGGTAATTACGCGCGGCAGCTCACAGGCTAACCGCGCTTGCAAGGTAGACAATATCGTCGGCAGCTCATAACTAAGCACGGCATCATCTTCGAGCACCAGCGCCTGCTGCTCACCACTCGCTAAAAATGCCTGCCAAACTCTGCGGTGGCTCAAGGCACAGCCTAGCTCTCCGGGGCTAAGGCCTCGACCAGCACGACGCACTACACATCGGTCACTCACGGCATCAAGCGCAAACTGATGTGACAAAGCCCTACCATCAATAGCGTCAAACCAAATAACCTCAGGCAGATTCAGAGCGCTCTGTTGAGATTGAATGTGTGCTCGCCGTTGTTGGGCAGATGCTAAGTTAATCACCCACGTCGTTAATTTTGCCATTTACTTCCCTGAAATTAGCTCATAAAAAAACCAGCACGGCATAATGCTGTACTGGCTGTTTACCGCAAGACAATGAAAAGCTAAACCGGTGTTATCTGCGACTCATCATAAAGCTGATCTAGCTCGGCCTCGAAGGCGGCAACCGACATCGCATCCTCGGAGCGGCGTTCAGAAAGCGACCCGGAGTTATCTTCAGCGGCGAAGTCAGGCTTATAGCCGTGGATGCTCAGCAGCAGTAGTTGCTTCAGGCCTATGGTGTCGCGCATTAAGGCCAACTCTTCTATTTCCGTAAACAAAGCCTCGATGCGTGACAACGAATAAAAACGCTCACGGGCTTTGTAAATGAGCGGATGGTCGGTGTTCTCAATGCCTTCATCGCTAATGAGCAGCTCTTCGTAGAGCTTCTCGCCGGGGCGCAGGCCGGTGAATACAACGTCAATATCGCCATCGGGAACAAGCGTAGTACGCTCGCTGAGGCCAGAGAGGCGGATCATCTGCCGCGCTAAATCTAAGATGCGCACGGACTCGCCCATCTCCAGCAAAAACACCTCGCCACCTTTGGCCATGCCGCCGGCCTGAATCACGAGCTGCGCAGCCTCAGGAATAGTCATGAAGTAGCGGGTAATGTCGGGGTGGGTGAGCGTGATCGGCCCGCCTTGGCTGATCTGTTTGCGAAATAGCGGCACTACTGAGCCTGAGCTACCGAGCACATTGCCAAAGCGCACCATGGCGTAGCAGGTGCCCAAGGTGCCAGGCACAATTGGCTCGGCGGCTAAGGCCTGTAGCACCAACTCCGACAAGCGCTTGGAAGCGCCCATGACGTTGGTTGGGCGCACGGCTTTATCGGTGCTCACCAGCACAAATGTCTCAACGCCAGCATCGCGCGCGGCCACGGCGGTGTGGTATGTGCCCAGACTATTATTGATCACGCCTTCAAACGGGTTGGCCTCGACCAAGGGCACATGTTTGTACGCCGCGGCGTGGTAGACCGTCTCCACGTGGTGGTGGCGCATCAGGCGCTCTAAGCGGGCTTGGTCCATGACACTGCCGAGCACCGGCACCAGTATGGCATGGGGAAAGCTGGCGCGAAGTTCACGCTCGATGCTGTAGAGGCCAAACTCACTGTGATCAAACAGGACGAGCGTATCTGGGCTAGCGGTGAGCAGCTGACGGCATAACTCAGAGCCAATGGAGCCTGCAGCGCCTGTTACGAGCACCGTGCGGTCGGCGACGTGGTGACGAAACAGCGCTAAATCTGGCGGCACAGCATCGCGCCCGAGCAAGTCGAGGATGTCGATGTCTTGCACATCGTTGAGCGAGATATCGCCAGACATCACGCGGTCTAGGCCGGGCAACATGCGAATGTGTATATCGCGCTCGCCAGAGGCTTTCTGCAAGCTATCGATAATATCGCGACGGCGAGAGCGGCTCACCGA
>NZ_CEYEMI010000062.1:2125-4028 GCF_982810325.1 Paraperlucidibaca sp. | reverse complement strand
CAACAAAGGTCTGCTCGGCTGGCAAATACTCCACACCCAGCGCGATGCTGCGCTGGTTATCAAACGCTAAGGGATGGCCAACGTTTTTGCTGATGAAGGTGCGTGTAACAGGCCCCATCATCGGTCCAAATGTCCATACCAACGCTTTCGGCACCACAGATTTTGGGAAGGGATAAGCCTTGCCAAAGTGTCCGCGCAAGATTTTGGCAATCTCGATCATGGTCAGGGTTTTGGAGACCAGTAAGTGGCGGCCTTCAGCCCCTGGCTTAAACGCAGCCAAAATATGTGCCTTTGCGACATCACGTACATCGACAACACCATATTTCAAGTCAGGCACGCCAGAGCGCAGACGGCCATCGCCCATGGAAATGAGTGTGTCGATGCTGGCCGATTGGCTGCCAGTGGTTAGTGAGGGGCCGTAGACCATGCCAGGGTTGATGGTGACTAAGTCCCAGCGGTTTTGTACGGCTTGCATATCCCAAGCTTCGCGCTCGGCTGCAACTTTTGAGTATTGATAGGGGTTGTGATCGACGCTGCTGGTGGAGTTCCATTGCGCTTCGGTGAGCACGCCGCCTTCGACTTGACGCACGTCGATATTGTCACCGAAGACTGAGGCTACGCTGCTGGTAAGCACTACACGCTGAACGCTTATCGTGCGATTAACGGCGTCGAGTACGTTACGTGTGCCTTCTACTGCGGGGCGAACCAAGGCTTCATGAGCATCGGTAAAGCCTTCTAAGACAAATGGCGATGCGGTGTGCATGACTACAGCGCAGCCTGCCATGGCGGCATCGAAGCTACCGATGTCAAGAAGGTCCGCTTTGAAGAGTTTGAGAGTGCCTGATTCGCGGGCAGCAATAGCCTCGAGGTGAGCAATGCTTTTGGCTTTGCTGGGGTCGCGCACGGTAGCGTGCACAGTGTGGCCAGCGGCTAATAGGTATTGAATAATCCAGCTGGCGATATAGCCAGAGCCGCCGGTGACACAGACCGGACTATCGGTAGGAATGACCTTGTTCATGCGCGTAACCTTTTTTATTTTAGGCGCGTACAGTGCCACAGCGCGGAAATGCTGTCATTAGCGTTGGCAGGCAGCACTCCAGTCTAGCGTGGCGTTATACACGGCAGTTTTAACGTCGAGTAATCCTAAAAAGCTATGGAAAATGGTGTCGTGTGACTGTGGTTTTTGCGCTTGCTCTGCCAAGCAATTAGCGCGCGGGCCATGCTTCTGAAAGCTGGGCGACAACCATGCCAACATGGGCACATGAGTTTGTTGGCTAGGCGCAAAGAGATAGGGCGCGCCATGCAAATATAGGCCGTGCTCGCCAGTTGATTCGCCGTGATCGGCGGCATACACCATGACAGTCTGATAACGATCATCTTGGCCTTTTAAGGTGTCGATGATGCGTCCCAATACATGGTCAGTATAGGCAATGGTGTTGTCGTAGCTGTTGATGACCTGCTGTTGCGTGCAGCTTTGCAGAGCATTGCTATCGCAGGTTGGTGTGAAGCGTTTAAACGCGTCCGGATAGCGACGGTAATAGGCGGGGCCGTGACTGCCCTCCTGATGCAAAACCACGACGCGATCGCTGAGTGTTGCGCGCGAAATGTAGTTGGCAAAAGTGTCGGCGAGTAGGTCATCTTGGCACTCGCCATCGTGACACCAGCGAGCTTTTTCGGCGGCTAATAGCGGTACATTATTGATGCGATCGCAAGCACCTTTGCAGCCTGAGTTATTGTCTATCCAGGTTACGGCATAGCCGGCGCGTTGCAGAATGTCGAGTAAGCCTTCGCGATGGCTAGCCAGCTGGGGATCGTAATCAGCTCGCGTCATGCCAGAAAATAAGCAGGGTACAGATACTGCAGTGGCAGTGCCGCAGGAACTTACTTGGGGGAAGTTGATGAC
>NZ_CEYEMI010000062.1:0-2115 GCF_982810325.1 Paraperlucidibaca sp. | reverse complement strand
GACACTACGCTTGCGCAACTCAGGCGTGGTGTTGCGGCCATAACCATTGAGGCCGAAGCTCTCGGCGCGTGCCGTCTCACCTAGCACAAAGACAAATAGTGTCGGCTTTTTCGCTGAAGAGTAAACTCGGGTGGCATCTTCGCCATAGTGCTGCAGTGGCATATCCGGGGCGGTGACAATTTTGCTGTAATAGCGTTTGAGGCCGGCTATATAGTTGTGCGGCACGATGAGGTAGCGCAATTCCCGGTGCTCACGAAAGGTCGATGCATAGTCGGCATAATGCCATCCCGCTAAGGCCAACATTGAAACTAGGCCTAGCACTACAGCGATGAGCTTGTTGCGTAGAGTTTGCTTCCAGCTCATCGTTGCTGCTGGCATTGACCAGAGCCAGAATAGCGGTAATCCGGCTATCAGCAGCATATACGCTAGAAGTCGCAGACTGAGTAAGTCGAAGACCTCGTTGACATCGGTTTCCATCATGTTTTGGATTTGGCCAGCATCAATGCCGACACCATAAGTCATCATGAAATAGGCGGTGAGCGCGCTGGCTAAAAGCAAAAATGACTGCACTGGGCGGGCAAATGAGCCCCAAGTAATTAGCTGCAAAAAGGTGGCGAAATAGGCGATGAGTAATGCGCCTGTGGCAGCGAAAAAAACGCCTGCGCGCCAGCCATCATAAGGAGTGAGTGCGGATAGGGCGTGAAAAAAAGCGGCGTTGCAGCTAAGCACCAGCCAGGCAGCAATGACTATATTGCGTTGGCTTAAATTGAGGTTTTTTAGGCGAGAAATAACACTCATCGCACTGTCTCCGCGTGAAGGCGTTGGCCGATATGTGAGAGAGCCGTGCCAATATAGGCGCGGTATTGGTAGGCATGAAAACTCAAGCTAGTGGTAAGGCCGCAGATCACTGCCGTCCACATGACATGCGTGACAAAGTGCGCGCCTCGGGCCACTTGAATGCCGCCACAAAACAGCGCAAACGGCACAATGATTAAGAGCGCTTTACGCAAATATTGTGGTCGCCAAAGGGCGCAGGCATAAATCAGTGGGGTCCACATAAAGCCAACGGCGGCGTGGCCGCTAGGTAGGCAACGCCCCGGCCCTGGTATTGCAGGCAGCGATTCAAATGCGCGAAAGTAATCTGCGCTACCGCCAAACTCAGTCAATGACCATGGACAGCTATGCATGGAGTGATGTTTGAACCAGCCATTAATAGTGACGGCCAAAAGCGCGGTAATAACGACAAAGAGCCAGCCGAAAAATGCTTCCGTGCGTCGTGAGCGCCATGTGAAGAAGCAGCAGAGTAACCAAAGCCCAGTAGAAATTTTGCGGGTACCATCATGAAAGACACGGGAAAACAGAAAGGTATCTTTTAATGGAAAGCTGCTGGTGCTGGCATCGTAAAACCAGCTCGACACGGTTAAGTCGATATTGCTATAGCGGGAGATAGCAATCGTCAGCAAGGCGAGAGATAGCCAGCCTAGGATGTCGATGGGTTTGTAATGATGAGCGGGCATGGCGCGTGGTCATAGCAAGTGATGAGGCCTGCACTATGCCGATGGAGTCCTACCTAGAACCTTGCCGCAACATGAACATTTGCTCATCTTGCGCTCCGCGGCAAAAGCCGTGCGACTATAGCGCCAGCACTTTGGCTTGTGAGAGATAGCATGCGTCTATTAGTAGTAGAGGATGATCTTGAGATTGCCGGCTTTCTGCGCAAAGCCTTGAGTGAGGCGGGGCATGTGGTGGATCACGCCGATAATGGCCGCGATGGACTATTTCTGGCAACTGGCGAGCCTTATGACGCTATTGTGCTCGATCGGATGCTGCCGCAAATGGATGGTTTGTCGATGTTGGCTGCGCTCCGAGCCAGCGGCGCCACCGTGCCTGTGTTGATTCTCAGCGCCTTAAATCATGTCGATGAGCGCATCAAAGGCTTGCGCGCTGGCGGTGATGATTATTTGGTGAAGCCTTTTGTGCTCAGCGAATTGCTCGCACGTCTTGAGGTAATCACGCGCCGTCAGTCGAATACAGCAACGACGAGTAATGATTTACGCGTTGCCGATCTCGTGCTCGATAGACTGACTCGGCAAGTGCATCGCGGCGATAAGTTGC
>NZ_CEYEMI010000061.1:0-4093 GCF_982810325.1 Paraperlucidibaca sp. | reverse complement strand
TGAGCGGCAGTACCTAATGAGGCATGAGATTGTCTAGTAGAGTCGGTTCTTATCATAATGCCGCTTTGCTAAGTCATAAGCTTCGCGCTAACTCGATAAACGCGCGCAAATAATCAACGCTTAAATCGCCCTCGCGCGCACCCAAATAAATTTGTTTGGCAATGCCCTCTGCACCTAAGCGCACCGGCACCACCGCCATGCTTGCGGCATATTCTTGCGCCAGCCAACGCGGCAATGCCGCCACACCACGACCACTCGCCACCATCTGCAACATAATATCGGTAGTCTCAATAGTCTTATGTCGCTTCGGCATGACGCCTGCCGGCAGCATAAACTGGCTGTAAACATCCAAACGCTCAATGGCCACCGGATAGGTAATCAGCACCTCAGAACTCATTTGCTCAGGCTTAACAAATGCCTGTTTTGCCAAGGCATGATCGCGCGGCACCACCAGCACCTGCTCATAATCAAACACTGGCTCAAACTGCAGGCCAGGCTTCAGTATTGGATCCGGCGTGACCAATAAATCGATGTCATAGCTAAACAAAGCGCCAATGCCACCGAATTGAAACTTCTGCTTCACATCGACATCAACACTAGGCCAAGCGGCCAAATACGGCGCCACCACCTTCAGCAGCCACTGATAGCAGGGATGGCACTCCATGCCGATGCGCAAAGTGCCACGCTCACCCTCGGCAAACTGCCGCATACGCTCTTCAGCATGCTCAAGTTGCGGCAATAGGCGATTGGCCAGCCCAAGCAAATAGCGCCCTGCTTGCGTGAGCCTCAGGCTGCGCCCTTCTCGCAACCAAACGTCCGTGCCTAACTGCATTTCCAGCTTTTTCATGGCATGACTCAAGGCCGACTGCGTTAGACACAAGCTGCCGGCTGCGGCGGTCAGCGAGCCCTGCTTTTCGACCTCGCGAATGATGTTTAAGTGGCTGCGCTCAATCATGATTGATTAATTTATCTCATGGATAGGTGAATTATCACCATTTTACTTCATATATTGCTCTGCCTACTATCCTCGGCGTCGCTTCATCTACACAGACCGAGAATTAATCATGTCAAACGTAACTACCCACAACCTTGGCTTTCCGCGCATCGGTGCGAAACGCGAACTGAAGTTTGCGCTCGAATCCTATTGGCGCGGTGAGTCATCGAAAGATCAACTCACCTCCGTGGGTGCTCAACTCCGCCAGCGCCATTGGGCGCATCAAGCCAAATTGGACTTGGTGCCCGTTGGCGACTTTTCCTTCTATGACCAAGTGCTCGATTTAAGCTTCACGCTAGGCAACTTACCCGAGCGCGTCCAAAGCTTTCATGGCGATACTCTAGATAACTACTTCCGCGTTGCCCGTGGCCGTTCGGCGGCTGGCGCTGAAGATCACGCGGCTTGCTGCGGCGGCGTGGCGGCAGGTGAAATGACCAAATGGTTCGACACCAACTACCATTACATCGTGCCCGAGTTCACAGCGGCTACCGCGTTTTCGCTCGATGCCAGCCGCCTGCTAGCGCAAGTTGCCGAGGCCAAAGCTCAAGGCATTAAGGCTAAACCAGTCATTGTTGGCCCCGTTACTTACTTGGCCATTGGCAAGGCCAAAGACAACTCAAACAAGTTGGCTCTGCTCGAGCAACTACTACCAGTCTATGCCGACTTGCTCACGGCCTTAGCCGCCGCAGGTGTGGAATGGGTACAAATCGATGAGCCGATTTTGGTCACCGAACTCAGCAGCGAATGGCAAGATGCTTTCCGCACCGCCTACGCCACCCTAAGCCAAACCAAGGTTAAATTATTGCTGGCCACCTACTTCGGCCAACTGCAAGAAAACATAGCACTGGCCTGCGAGCTGCCCGTGCATGGCTTTCATCTCGACGCCATTAATGCCCAATCCGAAGTGGCCACGTTGCAAGCTCAGCTACCTCAAGATCGCGTGCTGTCATTAGGCGTGATCAATGGCCGTAATATCTGGAAAACCGACTTAAACACCCTGCTCGATTGGCTCGAACCTGTAGCTAAGCAGCTCGGTGATCGTCTGTGGATTGCCCCTTCCTGCTCGCTTTTGCATGTGCCGGTAGATTTAAACAGCGAACTTAGCTTCGATGCCGTAGTGAAGCCTTGGCTAGCCTTCGCGCTGCAAAAGCTCGACGAGCTAGAGATCGTCGCCACTGCGCTTAACCGCGGCCGCGACAGCGTAAGCGCCGAACTCAGCGCCAACCGCGAAGCCATTGAGGCTCGCCGCCTATCGCCTCGCGTCAATAACCCTGCCGTAAAAGCAGCATTGGCCACGATTACGCCAGAATTGGGCCAACGCCGAAGCGCATACACCGCACGTGCGGACAAACAGACCGCGCTACTGCAACTGCCTAAATATCCAACGACGACCATCGGTTCGTTTCCGCAAACGGCCGAAATTCGCCAAGCGCGCAGCCAATTTAAGGCCGGCCAAATCGATGACACCGCCTACACAGCGGCCATGAAAGCCGAAATCGAACGTAGTGTGCGTGAGCAAGAAGCATTAGGTCTGGATGTCTTGGTGCATGGCGAGGCCGAGCGCAATGACATGGTGGAGTACTTCGGCGAGCAACTCGATGGATATGTGTTCAGCCGCTTTGGTTGGGTGCAATCGTATGGTTCACGCTGTGTGAAACCGCCCATTTTATTTGGCGATATCAGTCGCCCCAATGCAATGACCGTGGCATGGACTACGTTTGCGCAATCGCTCACAGCAAAGCCCATGAAGGGCATGCTAACTGGCCCTGTGACCATTTTGAATTGGTCGTTTGTGCGCGATGACCAGCCGCGCTCAGTGTCGTGCTACCAACTAGCCTTGGCTATTCGTGCAGAGGTTTTAGATCTCGAAAAGGCCGGCGTACAAGTCATTCAGATCGATGAAGCCGCATTGCGCGAAGGCTTGCCGCTACGTCAGTCACAATGGCAGGCGTATCTGGATTGGGCAGTCGAGTCGTTTCGCATCAGCGCCAATGGCGTCGGCGATGCGACGCAGATTCATACCCACATGTGCTACTCAGAGTTCAACGACATCATCGCTTCTATCGCCGAGATGGATGCCGATGTCATCACCATCGAAACTTCACGCTCTGATATGGAGCTGCTAGACGTATTCGATCACTTCAACTACCCGAACCAGATAGGCCCAGGCGTCTACGATATTCACTCGCCGAATATCCCGACCGAAGCTCACATGGTGCAGCTAATGCAGAAAGCCGCTGAGCGCATCCCGGCCGAACGCCTGTGGGTGAACCCTGACTGTGGTTTGAAAACGCGGCAATGGCCTGAAGTTTTACCCGCCCTGCGCAATATGGTGGCAGCGGCGAAAACGTTGCGAGCGTAAGCTAATGCAAGGTCAAACCTAGTAATGCCTAGGTTTGACCTGAGTGCTTTAATACTGATCGATATTAATATGTTTTCACTAATGAGCTTCTAATGGTACTGACAAGTTAACTTTCAGACTCAGCAAGATTGTATAAATTGGAAACTGCAGCATGATTCGTTAGAAATAGCTGAGCCTGGCTCGGCGATTTAAACCACCTCATTCCTCGCTCTCGAAATCGCTTCAACTCATGCGATTGTTCTGCCCTGTTGTTCGCGTATTTAGCTGTATTGTGATGAACAGTCGGCATTAGCTCGCGTTGCGCAACTTTATAGCTTGCCAAGTTATCAGTGACTATCGTTCGCGGCTGACCGCCGTAGCTGCGTAACAAGCGCTTGAAGAACTGCTTTGCCGCCGCACTATTGCGCCTACTCTGAACAAAGGCATCGACCACTTCGCCATCTTGATCAACGGCTCGCCACAAGTAATGCTGCTTTCCGTTTATCTTGATGAATACCTCATCGAGATAAAACGTATCGCCAAACCCAACGTGTTTTTGTTTGAGCTTGCGAGCATAGGAAGGCCCAAACTTGATACACCACAATCGGATCGCCTCATAACTGACAGAGATGCCCTTCTCTGCCAGTAAATCTTCGATGTCACGAAAGCTCATGTTGAATCGATAATAGATCCAGACTGCATAGCTAATGATGCTGGGATGAAAACGATGTCGTTTGTAGGTACTCATGACCAAATTA
>NZ_CEYEMI010000060.1:0-4150 GCF_982810325.1 Paraperlucidibaca sp. | reverse complement strand
GGGCTACGATTACGCTACGAAGTCACACGCCGATTCGCACCCTATATTGGGGTCGAATCGACTTACCAATATGGAAGAACCGCTGACATGCTGCGGGCAAAGGGTGAGTCGACCAACAATGCGGTGGTAGTGGCTGGTGTGCGACTTTGGTTCTAAACCGAAGCTGGCACATGCGTTTAGTATTTTAGGTGCTGAGAAATTAACTTGTCAGTACCCTTATCTGCTTGGTGCTCGCCGTACCTAGCGCCATAGCAGTGCTGTCGGCAATTATCGTCACGCAAACAACCATCGGGTTAGTTAGCGAGCTGATCTACATTCCTCTGTTTTCCAAACTCGAAAGAAAGAAACACCATGCGCAATAAAGTTCAATTTTTCAAAACTCGGTTTTTAGCTGCTGCGGCCTGCTTTATGATTGCCACGACTGCAATGGCTCAACCGACAGACCGTGTCGATGCCAAGCAGCTTTGGCAGCTCATTGATTATGTGGCAGTTGACTACAGAGGCGCAGTCGCCGATGGCACGATCGTGAGCACGTCCGAGTATGCTGAAATGTTGGATTTTACGGAGAACGCCCAAAAGCAGGTTGCGCAGCTGCCAGCTCATCCCGCAAGAAATGACGTTGCGCAAGCCATTAATACACTGCACGCCTCTGTAGTTCGCAAGGCCAACGCTAAGGAAGTGGCTCGACTTGCTCATAGGGCCAATACGCTGCTGATCGCGGCCTACCCAATCCCGGTCGCACCCAAATCAATTCCTGACCTAAACCGTGGTTATTCCCTCTACATTGCGCAATGTGCCACGTGCCACGGCGCGAATGGCGCAGGGGACGGCGCCCTCGCGGCCAGCTTAGAACCCAAGCCCATCGCCTTCACCGATGCGGAGCGTGCAAGTTCGCGCAGTGTGATGGCGTTGTACCAAGTCGTTTCTCAGGGTGTTGCCGGCACCTCAATGCCTAGCTTCGCCTCCCTATCTGAAGAAGACCGCTGGTCGCTGGCCTTTTACGTTGGGACTCTTGCGCACGACCCTGCAATGCGTAAGCACGGGGAGCAGCTTTGGAACAGTAAAGACAGTTCGATCAAAGATCGCTTTCCCGATTTGTCAGCAATCACTACGACTACGGAAATGGCTGCTGCTGAAACATTGCCAAAAGATGTTGCTCGCGACGTTACAGCCTATCTGCGCACCAACCCTGCAGTTATCGATGTCGGCAGACAGTCAGGGCTGATGCTGGCCCGGCTTCGCCTTCAGGAGAGTTTGGCTGCGTTACGAGCCGGGGATAAAGCTAATGCAACTAGGCTCGGGTTGTCGGCATATCTAGACGGCTTCGAACCGATCGAACCTATCGTCGGTGCACGTGACAAGACACTACTGATCGCTATCGAAGGCGCCATGCTTCATTACCGTTCAGCCGTCGCCACAGGAACCACGGAACAGGCCGAACAAGCTGCGAATAACCTCATTGTCCTGTTTGCACGCGTCGAGGCGCTGCTGAGCGATGCCAAGGCTGATCCGACCACGACGTTTGTGGGCGCATTGACCATCCTGTTGCGCGAAGGCGTCGAGGCCTTGTTGATCGTGATTGGTATGATTGCGATTTTAAAGAAAGCTGAGCGCAAGGACGCGCTGCGTCATGTCCATATTGGTTGGACCAGTGCTATGGTCGCCGGCATGCTGACCTGGGCATTTGCAACCTATTTTATCGAGGTTAGCGGCGCAAGCCGTGAAGTGACCGAGGGCGTCGGTTCGGTTCTCGCTGGGATTGTACTGTTGAGTGTTGGTCTGTGGATGCATCAGAAAAGCAGCGCTGGCCGCTGGCAGGACTACCTCAATAATAAGCTGTCGGCAGCAATGACACGCCGCTCGGCCTGGGCTCTGTTCGCATTATCATTTGTTGCCGTCTACCGCGAAGTCTTCGAGACAGTGTTGTTCTACTCTGCGCTCGCAGCAGATGAAAATAGCAGCGCGCTTGCCGCCGGTTTTATTACGGCGGTCGTACTGCTCGCAATCATTGCATGGGCATTGCTGCGCACAAGCGCACGGCTGCCGATCGGAAAATTCTTCTCGTACACGTCGGTATTTGTTGCGATTCTGGCTGTGGTACTCATCGGGAAAGGCATCTCGGCATTGCAGGAAGCGGGGTGGATCGGCGCTACGCCACTCGATTTCCCTCGCGTAGAGCTGCTCGGCATCTATCCGACGACGCAAACGCTGACGGCACAAGCATTGGTAGCGCTTATATTGGTGGTTGGCTTCGGGCTCAATTGGTTCAGGGCACGCACTACCATTTGAGCCCGAGCACGATTTAGGGTACTGACAAGCTAATTCTCAGGTTGATATAGCTTGTCTATGAGTACCTACAACCGACATTACTTTCAACCCCAGCATCATCAAATAAGCGGTATGGATCTACTACCGCTTCAACTCAAGCTTGTGTGATATCGAAGACTTGCTGTTAGAGAAAGGTATCTGTGTCAGTTATGAGGCGATTCGTTTGTGATGTATCAAGTTTGGACCAGCATACGCTCGCAAGCTCAAGCTCAAGCTAAAACATGCTGGGCTCGGCAATACGCTTTATCTAAATGAAATTAAACGGCAAGCAGCATTACGTTTGGCGATCCGTTGATCAAGATGGCGATGCAGTAGATTTTTATGTTCAGAGTCCTTGCCTAGGCGCATGAACTTTGTACTTTATATCGCAGCTTATAGGCCTAAATTCGAGTCAAGGCCAAGCAAAACTACTAAGCCCATGATGGCAAAAATAGCGGCGACCACACGATGTATCCATGAGATCGGTAACGAGTTGGCGAACTTATTACCTAGAAGCACGGCGGGAGCATTGGCTAAGAGCATGCCCACAGTGGTGCCAAGAACGACTGCGGTAAAACTTTGGTATTGCGCGGCGAGGGCGACCGTGGCTATCTGGGTTTTATCGCCCATTTCAGCAAGGAAAAACGCGACGACGGTTGTGCCAAAAACGCCTAATGACACGAACTTGGCATCACCTTCGTCGAGCTTGTCGGGAATCAAAATCCAGATAGCCATGATAATGAAACCAATGCCGAGCACCCAGCGCAAAACCTCGGCATCTAATAGATGAGGAATCCACGTGCCAAGCGCACCGGCCATGCCATGGTTAAGCAGTGTCGCTACTAAAATGCCGAAGATGATGGGGGCTGGCTTACGAAATTTCGCAGCCAGCATAAAAGCCAATAGCTGGGTTTTATCGCCAATTTCAGCAAGCGCCACGATACCGGTTGAAATCAAAAATGCGTCCATGCTGAGTGTCTGTACTCGATGAGTTAATAACTAAAACGTATTATCCGTTACTAGTAAGCTAGCTTGCCAGCTTGGTATTGACGGCTTATTGCGTAACGGTGGAATGCGCGCTACAGCAATTGACTTCAACGCTAACGTGAACCAAAACTTCGTGATGCTTGAGTGCTTCTTTCACCTTATGGGCGGAAAGCGAGTCTTCCGAAGTAACACTGACAATGCAGGCGTATTGTTTCTGTGCTACGCGCCAAACGTGAAGATCGGTTAACTCAACACGCGGGAGCATTGAGGCGATGGACTTTTCAATGGCTTTGACAATCGGCGCATCCATTTCAGCGTCAAGCAATACGCGGCTAGTGTCACGAATTAGACCATATGCCCAAAAGCTCACCAGTGCGGCGCCAACGATACCCATCAGCGGATCAAGCCAGTCCGCTCCCCAGAATTTGCCGCCTATAAGGGCAATGATGGCGAGCACAGAGGTGGCGGCATCTGTAATGACGTGGATATAGGCTGAGCGTAGGTTAAGGTCATGGTGATCGTGACTATGATCATGGTCATGATCGTCATGACTATGTCCATGCCCATGATCGCTGTGACTATGGCCATGCGAATGGCCATCCTGTAATAGCCACGCGCAAACTATATTTACCACTAAGCCAAGACTGGCTAGAGCAATAGCCTCGTTATAGAAAATTGGGCTTGGTGAAAGCAGACGCTCAAATGATTGGAAAAACATGAGCCCAGCAACAAGAATCAATAAAATCGCGCTAGTGTAGCCACCCAAGATCTCTATCTTCCAGGTGCCAAAATTGAAGCGGCGATCATTGGCGTAGCGTCTTGACGCTGCATAGGCCAGCAAAGATAGGCCTAATGC
>NZ_CEYEMI010000059.1:0-4271 GCF_982810325.1 Paraperlucidibaca sp. | reverse complement strand
CCAAGTAAAATTCTTTTCTGAGATAGCCGCGCCAGCATGCAATTACTCCACATCGGGTCTATACCTTAGGTAAGCGCCACAGGCGCTGCCCTCAGCAAGGACAAATCGTGGGGCGAAAGATACCACGAGCTAGTGAACTCAAGGAGTAGAGATGAGAATTCAAGAATGGCCTCTCAATGAGCGGCCGCGTGAGCGATTGCAGCGCCATGGTGCTGGCGTACTGAGCGATGCTGAACTCATCGCGATTTTACTTGGGCATGGCATTGCCGGCTTTTCGGCGGTCGATATTGCTCGCCAAACCCTGAACACCACAGGAGGCTTGCGGCAGCTGCTTACTGCCTCATTTGAAGATGTCAGTAAACTGCCCGGCTGGGGTCCGGCACGTACTTGTCGACTAGCCGCTGCCGTAGAGCTAAACAAACGCCATTTGCACGCCACTGTGCTTTGCCGAGAGTCTCTTTGCAGCCCGCATGACACGCGCAAGTTTCTCAAGGCACGGCTTCGGGATTTAGAGCATGAGGTTTTTGCTGTGGTGTTTTTAGATAATCAACATCGCGTCATTGCTGTAGAGGATCTGTTTCGCGGCACGCTCGATAGCTGCTCGGTGCATCCGCGCGAGGTGGTTAAGCAGGCGCTGAAGCATCAGGCCGGCGCGGTGATCTTGGCGCATAACCACCCATCAGGAGTGGCGGAACCATCGCCGGCCGACCGACATATCACCACTCGATTGAAGGAGGCGCTGGCTTTAGTGGATGTGCGTACGCTCGATCATCTAGTCATTGGCGATGGCGAGCCGGTGTCGTTTGCTGAGCGCGGCTGGTTATAGCGAGCAGCCTCATGCAGATCATGTCTCGCCGAAAGCAGTCGACTATAACCGTATGGTCGACTGTGACTGCCAATCGATGTGCTCGACCCAGTCTGGATGCGCTGGCTCAGTGAGCACAAAGACACCAAGAATACCGGCAAGAAAGATCACTTTGAGCAGGCGATCACCCCATATTGGCGCTTCGACACCAGCTAATGCTTGATTCGTTGGGCCGACCTCCAAGCTTTGTGTATCGCGCAAAACCCATGCAAGCAGCAGCACAGCGGCGACAATAAAAAGCCATGAGCCACCAACAAAGAAGCCCATGCCCATAAGCAAAGCCACGATCAATGGCATGGGCAAAAAAGCACTTAACCAAACCATTAGCACGGCAATAAACAACAGCGCCCAAGCGGTAATGCCAAGCAAAAACACTCGCAACATGACCCAAACGCGCCCGCCAGCACGGTATTCACCGCTAAACAGCGGGCGGCGCGTCCAATACACCGCCAGAGCTAATGGCCCCAGCAGGATTAGCAGCCCAACCCATGCCAATGGTGTGCGCATTTGGCGGCGCTGAGCATCCTGATAAAGCCAGACGCTTAGCACCGCCAACGTAAGTAATAGCGCGATCAAGCGGCGGTCTCGACATGCTCTGGATCGGTCGGGATATCACGTCCTAAATACAGGTACATGGCCGGGACCACAAACAGTGTGAACACCGTACCGATGGTCATGCCGGTGGCAATCACCAAGCCCATAGAGAAGCGCGATGCCGCACCGGGGCCCGTGGCAATTAGCAACGGAATCATCGCTAACACCAAAGCTGCCGTGGTCATCAACACTGGACGCAGACGAATCGCAGCCGCCTCTTCAATGGCCAAGCGACGCTCATGACCCTGGCGTTGCAGTTGGTTAGCAAATTCCACGATTAAAATACCGTGCTTGGCAATGACACCAATGAGCGTCACCAACCCGACTTGAGTGTAGATATTGATCGATGCCCCGGGCACTTGGAACATCGCAGCAATGTTCAAGCACAGCAGTGCTCCGCAAATCGACATTGGCACGGTAACAAGCATGATTAATGGGTCGCGGAAAGACTCAAATTGCGCCGATAACACCAAATAAATGATGATAAGGGCGAAGAAGAATGTCATCACCAGCGCCGATCCTTCGGTTTTGTATTGCCGTGATTGGCCGCCGTAATCCACGCTAAAATCTTTCGGTAAGGTGGTACGCGCCGCCTCATCAAGCACACCCAATGCCTCACCTAGTGTGACACCAGGACGCGGCACTCCAGAAATCGACACAGCACTCAACTGTTGAAAGCGGTTCAGCGATTGCGGCTGCACAGTTTCACGCAGCGTCACCACTGTCGACAAAGGAATCAGCTCGCCGGTCACGGTGCGCGTGTAGTAGTTTTCCAGTTGATCCGGATTCAAACGCTCACTGCGCGTAACTTGTGGAATGACTTTATACGAGCGTGACTCCATGCTGAAGCGATTGGCATAACCACCCGATAGCATGGCTGACATATCGGCCGCCAGCGTGCTCATATTGATGCCCAAGAGTGCCGCCTTCTCACGATCAACCTCTACTTTCACCTGCGGTTTATCAATCTTCAAATCGCTTTGCATAAAGATGAATTTCTTACTCGCCATGGCCTTGGCCAAGACTTCATCGCCGGCACTCAGCATAGCTTCAGGGCTAGCAGTACCTGTGATAATGAATTCAACCGGAAAGCCATTACCACCACTGGGCAATGAGGGCGGTGAAAATACCGCATTTTGCAGACCTGCAATTTGACTCACTTTACCGGTAGCTTCCTGCAGTACCGCCTTGGTCGTGCGCTCGCGCTCAGTCCAAGGCTTCATCACCACGCCAGAGATGGCGGTATTACTGCCCACCGCTGAGCCGCCACCGCCCACACCATTCAGCAAAAAGTAGTTTTCTTTCTCAGGGATGGCATTGACGATTTCTGTTAACTCATCGGTAAACGACGTCAGATAATCCAAGGATGAAAACGAGTCACTTTGCGAGAAAACCAAAAAGAAACCTTGGTCTTCTTCCGGTGCGAGCTCCGCTGGAGAGGCCTTAAACAAGAAAAAGCAAGAAACTAAAACAATGATGCCAAAGGTTAAAATCACGTGCTTATCGTCCATCGCACCGTGCAATTTGCGCTGATAGCCAAAGCGCAACTTATCGAACTTCTCATCCAGCCAGTGCGCAAAGCGATTGCTTTTCTCCTCGCTAGGCGTGCGCAGGAGCATGGCTGACATCATGGGCGATAGCGTTAGCGCAATCACACCCGAGAGCAGGACTGCACCCGCTAACGTAAAGGCAAACTCAATAAACAAGGTGCCGGTCAATCCGCCAATAAAGCCAATCGGTAAGTACACCGCGACCAAGGTGATGGTCATGGCAATCACAGGCCCCAGCAGCTCGCGCGCACCTTTAATAGCCGCATCGAAAGGCTTCATGCCTTCTTCAATGTGACGATGAATGTTTTCCAACACAATAATGGCGTCATCCACCACCATCCCAATGGCGAGCACCATCGACAGCAACGTCAGCAAGTTGATGGAGAAGCCCATTAGCTGCATTAAAAAACAGGCACCAATCATCGACAGGGGCACGGTAACAGCCGGAATCAAGACACTGCGCAACGAGCCCAAAAACAGATAAATCACCACGATGACAATCAATACCGCCTCGACTAGCGTCTTGATCACCTCGTCGATGGCATCGTTGATATAACGCGTAGAGTCGTAAGGAATGCTAGCGCTTAGGCCTTCAGGCAATTGCGCAATAATGCCTGGCCAAACGTTATCGCGTAGGTCTTTGATGACATCAAGCGAGTTCGCATCGGGTGCGACTTCAATACCCATGAAGGTAGCTTTCTTACCATTAAATGAGACATCCGTGCTGTAGTTTTCCGAGCCCAGCACCACATCGGCAATATCGCCTAAACGAATAATCGCACCATCCGCCGAGCGCACCACCAAGGCACGGAACTGCTCAGGTGTATTGAGATCGGTAGAGGCCGTTAAATCGACCTGCACCATGGAGCCTTTCGTTGCACCAAGTGCTGCCAACACGTTATTGCTGCGGAGTGCGTTATAGACATCGCTAGCCGTGACACCGAGCGCCGCCATGCGTTCCGGCTTCATCCAAATGCGCATAGCAAAAGTACGATCACCCAAGATGCGCGCGCGCTGCACACCGGGCACGGTGGCGAGCTTAGGCTCAACCACACGCACCAGATAATCGGTGATTTGGTTATTGTCGAGAATGTCGGAATAAAACGACAGATACATCGCCGCCGTGGTATCGCCTACCGATAGCTCAACGACCGAATCTTCGGAGTTTTCCGGCAGCTGGTTGCGCAGTTTATTAACCTTGGCGGCAATCTGCGTGAGCGCCACATTGGGGTCGTAATCTAGACGCAAATAGGCCTGAATCG
>NZ_CEYEMI010000058.1:0-4584 GCF_982810325.1 Paraperlucidibaca sp. | reverse complement strand
GCAAATTAAAGCAGTTCGTGTAAAATGCCCGCCATTGCAGTAATAGAACAGTTGGTAACATGGCATTACAGGTCGTTATTCTAGCCGCAGGCAAAGGCACACGTATGCGCTCAGCGCTGCCCAAGGTCATGCAACCTTTAGCAGGCAAGCCGCTGTTGGCCCATGTGCTAGATGCTAGCCGAACACTTGGTGCTGAACGCCCCATTGTGGTCTATGGCCATGGTGGCGATGTTGTACAAAATGCCTTTACCAACGACGCTATTGATTGGGTCTTGCAGGCCGAACAAAAAGGCACAGGCCATGCGGTACTAGTGGCCCTGCCAGTGCTTGCAAAAGAAGGTAGTACGCTGATTCTGTATGGCGATGTGCCGTTACTTTCCGTTAGCACATTGCAGCGCCTACTCGCAGTTTGCGAGGGCAAAAATGAGCTCGGTTTGCTTACTGTCACGCTCGATAATCCCACCGGTTATGGCCGCATTGTGCGCGAAGCTGGCAAGGTATCGCGCATTGTTGAGCAGAAAGACGCCAGCGCCGATGAGCTACTCATTAAAGAAGTGAACACCGGCATTTTGTGCGTACCAAATGCCTTATTGCATAAATGGCTGCCTGAGCTGCGTAATGCCAATTCGCAAGGTGAATACTATTTAACAGATTTGATTGGCATGGCTACCGCTGAAGGCGTGACAGTAACGGCAGTGCATCCCGAAACGCCGTGGGAAGTGGAAGGCGTCAACGACAAACTGCAATTAGCCACGCTAGAGCGCGTATGGCAACGTGCTCAGGCCGATGCGTTGCTCCGCGCCGGAGTGACTATAATCGACCCTGCGCGCGTGGATATTCGCGGCGAGTTAGTGCATGGCCAAGATGTACTACTCGAGCCTAATGTACAGATCAATGGCCGAGTTGTGCTTGGTGATGGAGTACAAGTAGGCATAGGCTCGGTATTGAGTAATTGCGAAATTGCCGCAGAGACCATTATTAAACCCTATAGCATCATCGACTCAGCAAGCATTGGCGAACGCGCGCAGATAGGCCCGTTCGCGCGTATCCGCCCGGGCAGCGACTTAGGCGCTGATGTGCATATTGGCAACTTTGTTGAGACCAAAGCCACGCGCATGGGCGCTGGCTCAAAGGCGAACCATCTCACCTATTTGGGTGATGCAGTTATTGGCAGCGGCTCAAATATTGGCGCAGGCACGATTACCTGCAATTACGACGGCGCGAATAAACACTTAACTACCATCGGCGACAATGTGTTTATTGGTAGCAATAACTCCTTAGTGGCGCCCGTAGAAATCTCTTCAAATGCGACCACTGGTGCAGGCTCAACTATTACCAAGTCAGTGGCCCAGGCAACGCTTGCGGTAAGTCGCGCTAAACAAATCACTCTTGATGGTTGGCAGCGCCCGACTAAAAACACGACAAAATAAGGATATCTGTATGTGCGGAATAGTAGGTGCGATTGGCGAGCGTAATGTCGCTGAAGTTTTGATCGAAGGCTTGCGCCGCCTCGAGTACCGCGGCTATGACTCCGCAGGCCTGGCCGTCATTCACGACGGGGATATTATTCGTGAGCGCGAAATGGGAAAAGTGCAGGCGCTCGCCGATGTGAGCGCACATGTACATGGCCATTTGGGCATCGCTCACACCCGCTGGGCTACCCACGGCGCGCCAACGCAAGACAACGCACATCCACATCGCTCCGGTGATATTGCGGTGGTGCACAACGGCATTATCGAAAACTACGAGTCACTGCGCGAGCGCTTACAGGCTGAAGGTTTTGCTTTCACATCACAGACCGATACGGAAGTTGTGCCGCATTTGATTCAGTCTGAGCTGCGTAAAAACCCCGACTTCATGGGTGCAGTGAGGGCTGCTGTTGCGCAGCTGCATGGCGCTTTTGCCTTGGGCATTATTCGCGCCAATGAACCATCGCGCTTGCTAGCTGTTCGCCAAGGTTCGCCATTAGTGGTTGGTATTGGCATCGGTGAAAACTTTATTAGCTCTGATCAGCTCGCGCTATTGCCAGTGACTAACCGCTTTATTTACTTGGAAGAGGGCGACTTCATTGAGGTCTGCGCCAAGAAAGTCACCATTTGGAATGGTCGTGGTGTTGAGGTTAGCCGGCCAATTGTAGAGCTAGACGCCACGCTACATGCGAGCTCAAAAGCTGGCTATAAGCACTATATGTTGAAAGAAATTTACGAGCAGCCATTAGCGATTGAACGTACTTTGGCTGGCCGTGTTAGCCAAGGAAAAGTGGCTATTGATGCTTTTGGCCCGCAAGCAGCGACGTTATTTGCGCAGGCGCGCCATATTCAAATTTTAGCTTGCGGCACAAGCTATCACGCCGGTTTTGTGGCGAAATATTGGCTAGAAGCGATTGCGGGGATTTCCTGTCACGTAGAGGTCGCGAGCGAGTTCCGCTATCGCACCACGGTACTGCCCGCCGACACATTGCTAGTAACCATTTCACAGTCGGGTGAAACCGCCGACACCTTGGCCGCTTTACGTGAAGTTAAGTCACGTGCGATGGGCTCACTTTGCATTTGCAACGTGCCGACATCCACCTTGGTGCGCGAATCTGATTTGGCGTTCATTACGCATGCCGGCCCCGAGATTGGTGTGGCGTCGACTAAGGCATTTACTACGCAGTTAGTTGCGCTGATGCTTTTGGTGCTAGCGACAGGTCGCCAGCAAGGCAATTTGAGCGCCGAGCGCGAGCAAGATATCGTTACCCAACTGCAGGGCTTGCCAGCTTTGGTTGATCAAGTATTAGCGATGGATCCTGCTATCGAGCGCATTGCTGATGAGTTTGCAGATAAGCATCACACGCTGTTTCTAGGCCGCGGTACGCAGTATCCGGTAGCGATGGAAGGCGCTTTGAAGCTGAAGGAGATCTCGTATATTCATGCTGAGGCTTATCCAGCAGGTGAGCTTAAGCATGGCCCGTTGGCATTAGTTGATCAAGACATGCCAGTAGTCGCCGTGGCACCGAAAAATGATCTCATCGATAAGCTAAAATCGAACCTGCAGGAAGTTCGAGCTCGCGCAGGCGTGCTCTATGTCTTTGCTGATCAGAATGCTGATGTACGCGAAGAGCCTGGCATTAAGGTGTTCTCTATGCCGACTGTTGCCGATGAAGTTGCGCCGATTCTTTACACGATTCCATTGCAGCTTTTGTCTTACCACGTGGCGATTACCAAAGGCACTGATGTTGATCAGCCGCGCAATTTGGCGAAGTCGGTCACAGTAGAATAAGAGCAGATATGCGTGGGTGCCAAAATCACTGGCACCCACGTCGTCTTACAGCTCTATCCCGCTTAAAAATGAAGGTTGCTGGCGCTCTGCCAGTGCCTGCTCTCGTAGTAGTAGCTCCATAGCCTCGGCAGTCACCGGCCGACTAATCAAATAGCCTTGCACGATATCGCAGCGCTCTTGCTCCAAGAAATGATAGTGCTCACGCGTTTCCACGCCCTCAGCAACCACCTTCATGCCAAGCTCATGTGCCATGGTAATGATGGCGCGTACGATGGCGCCATCTTCATTTTGCGTGCCAACATCGCGGATAAAGGACTGGTCTATCTTTAGAATATCGAGTGGGAAGCGGCGTAGATGGCTCAATGACGAATAGCCGGTGCCGAAGTCGTCGAGGGCTATGCTCACACCCATGCGGCGAATCTGCTTGAACAAACTAATGGCCAAGTCTGGGTCATCCATCAGAGATGTTTCAGTTAGCTCAATTTCCAACTGCTTTGCGCTTAGGCCGCTATCATCGAGCGCCTGCTCCAACAGCTGTAGCAAATTACCTTTGTGCAGCTGCTGTGGCGGTATGTTGACGGCCACATGAAGCTTGCCAAGACCAGCATCGGTCCATGCTTTCAGCTGAGTTGTGGCTTGAGACAATACGCGCTCGGTAATAACCGAGATCAGCCCGGTTTCTTCAGCCAATGGAATAAATTTGCCCGGATGCAAAAGGCCCAGAGTTGGATGTTGCCAACGTACTAGTGCCTCCATGCCGACGATGCGCTGACTGGCCAGCGATAGTTTCGGTTGGTAATGCACAATAAACTCATCGCGGAAAATCGCTTTGCGCAGACTGTTTTCTAGATGCAGTTGCTCAACAGTGGCACTGCGCATATCTGGGCTATAACGCCGCCATTGATTACCGCCTAAGCGCTTGGCTTGCTGCATAGCGAGGTCGGCGTGATTGATTAAAATGGCTAACTCACGACCGTGTTCGGGGAACTCGCAAATGCCTAAGGACGCGCCCAATAGCAGCTCATGATCGCCGATGCGGAAGGGCGCACGCAGGCTGCCGATTACCTCTTCGCTAAGGCGTTCGAGATCATCATTGCTGTGAACATCGGGGAAAATCAGCGCGAATTCGTCACCACCAATACGCGCTAAGGTATCGAGCTTGCTGCCAAGTTCAGTGAGGCGGCGGCCAGTTTCGCGCAGAATGCTATCGCCAACTTCGAAGCCCAGCGACTCGTTAACTTGGCGAAAGCGATCAAGGTTAATGAATATCAGCCCTACGCGAGTTTGCGTGTCACGAGCATCGCTTATGGCGGCATGCAGGCG
>NZ_CEYEMI010000057.1:2106-4671 GCF_982810325.1 Paraperlucidibaca sp. | reverse complement strand
GCAGAAGCAATATGCCTGCATTGTCAGCGTCGTCGCTGAACACCCTTTATCCGTCAATGAAGTGAAACAGGCTCTGATGCATCACCACGCAGTGGCTCATATTAGTGTCGAGATCAATGCCCATTTACCGCAATCAACTAGTTTGAAGTGATGCTCGCCCGCCTGTCAGCAGGGGATATTCCTGTCCAGCCTTTATAGACTCGTGAAAATGCGCTGTGCTCGGAGTAGCCAAGCAGCATGGCAATATCAGCGATAGATAGCCCGCGATCACGCAGATAACTTTCGGCCAAGCACTGGCGCACCATAGCCAGTTCGGCGCGAAAGCTGCTATCTGCACTATTCAAAAGCCGCTGTAAGCTCCTGGTCGAACTATGCAGCTTTATGGCCACTGCTGTTAAATCAGGCTCGCCATCGTGCAGCATTCTTGCAATAGCCTGACGCACCTGCGCAATAACCGGCTCAATGGTCGGCGTATTATCGAGCAGCTGAATGGCATGTCGCTCCATCACAGCCACCACATTTGCATCAGCCGCCATCAACGGTATCTGCATTGCCTCTCTACTAACTCGGATCAGCGCCTCACTCGCACCAAACTGCACCTCACAACCGAACCATTTTAGATAAGGCTCAATGTTTTCAGGTGGTGGCCCTGGAATCGTGATCAGCGTTGCTACATCTCGCCGTCCAGTTAAGGTACGGCCAAGCTGTATGACTATTGCAAGACCCGTTTCGTTAACCAGTCTGCCGGGATCAAATATAGCCGTATCCCAAACCAAATCGACATGGCCTGGCGCCAAATGTGTAGTCATGGAAACCACGTCATAGACAAGCCGCTGATACCTATCTAAGCGCTTAAGTACCTCGGCCAATGTTGGGCAAGCGGTGGCTAAATAACCAAGCGTGCCTAAATGATGTGGCCTAATAGTCTCGGCGACATTTAAACCTAAATCGGGCTCATTAAAGTGACTTACCGCTAAGGTAAGCATGTCACTCCAGAGCTTTACCCGAATCCCGCGTGGGTCTGAATTATCCACGGCCCTGTAAAGCTGACCTAAGACAACTTGAGGCTGCTCCCCCCTTGACTGTAAATAGTCATATAGCCGGCTGGCAAAAACCCCTGGCACCCGCTCTGTCTTCTCAGTGTTTATCATTAATTTTTATAGCCACTTCAAGGCCGATTAAAATGGCGCAAATAGTCAAGCGGCGTCAAGCATTAAGCCGCAAACTGGCCTATGCATTATAAAAATAATGGCGAAGCTTTAAGGAACTATCGGACACCAAAATGACAACAAATAATAAAAATCAGCAGTATGACTACGACTATATTGTGGTTGGCTCAGGCTTTGGTGGCAGCGTATCTGCCCATCGCTTAACGGAGAAAAACTACTCCGTTGCCGTAATGGAAATGGGTCGCCGATGGACTCCAGAAAACCTACCAAAGAACAATTGGCAGCTCAGTTCGTGGATATGGCGCCCTATGCTTGGCCTTCGCGGGTTTTTCAATATGTCGTTTTTTCGGCATGTTGTTATTTTGCATGGCAACGCAGTTGGCGGTGGCTCAATAACGTATGCAAACACCCTATTAGTGCCGCCAGATCATGTCTGGGATGACGGCGCTTGGGCTGGCCTAAACGATTGGCATAAAGTCATGCCAACCCACTACGAAACAGCCAAGCGAATGCTAGGTGTTACCGAAAACCGAATCGTTGCACCAGCAGATCTCGCCCTGAAAAAGATGGCCGACGCTTATGGCTGTGGCGACACGTGGTACAAAACCGATGTCGGTGTTTTCTTCGGAGACAAAGACAGTGACGTGCCCGGCCAGTCGTATCCAGACCCCTTCTTTAACGGCGAAGGCCCAGATCGAAACAGCTGTATTGGCTGTGGCGGCTGCATGGTTGGCTGTCGCTATAACGCGAAAAACACGCTAGATAAAAACTATCTGTATCTCGCTGAAAAAAATGGTGCAAAAGTTCACGCAGAAACTAAAGTGGTTGGCGTTAAGCCGCTAAATAACTGCGCTGATGGCGCGGATGGTTATGAAATCACGACGGTGCCTTCTAATTTTCGCGGGCTCTATTTCGGCATTGGAAAGCGCGTTTGGCACTGCAAGTCACTCATATTTGCAGGCTCTTCGCTGGGCACACAAGAGCTACTGTTCAAGCTCAAAGACAATGGCTCGCTGCCGAAAATATCCGACGAACTTGGTAAGCGCGTTAGAACAAATGCTGAGTCATTGATTGTGGTTCGCGTGCCCGGTAGCACCAAGGACATGTCTAAAGGCATCGCCATCGGCTCCGGCATTCATTTAAGCGATAACACCCATATTGAAGCAACCCGCTACCCTGCCGGTTCAGACTTCATGGGCCTAATGCTAACAGCGCTGACTAAGGGCAAGCCGGGCTGGACTCGTCCGTTTTTGTGGGCTTGGGTGGCCATGAAAATATTGCTGAAAAATCCAATTCGAGCGATTAAAGCGCAAGCTCCTTTTGGCTGGGCAAAAGAGACCATTATTTTTCTCTGCATGCAGACCATCGATGGCTTCATCAATATGCGACTGAGGCG
>NZ_CEYEMI010000057.1:0-2096 GCF_982810325.1 Paraperlucidibaca sp. | reverse complement strand
GGCGACTATGGTACTGGCCATTTCGAAAAGCCTTAGTCACCGACGGCGAGCGCATACCAACGTTCATTCCTGCCGCCAATGATTTTGCTGAAAAAGGCGCGGAACTATTGGGCGGATTGGCAGGTAGTAGCTTTCCAGAAATCTTCTTCAACACACCGACTACCGCGCACTGCATGGGCGGCTGCTCTATGGGTAAGTCGGCTGAGCACGGCGTGATCGATGGCCAAAACCGAGTTTTCGGCTACCAAAATATGATGGTCTGCGACGGTTCAATGTTAGGTGCCAATCTAGGTGTCAATCCATCGTTAACGATCACCGCGCTCACAGAGCATGCGATGTCGTTGATCCCTGCCAAACCCCAATAATAATGAATAGATTTTGAGCTAAAAATGATCACTAAAGATGAATTAACAGCGCAGTTATCCAACACGCTGGCACGTCAGAAAAAAGCCTTTCGCCAACGCCCAACCCCTATTTCTTATCAAGAGCGAATCGATGCACTTGATCGATTTCAAGCCGCGCTCTATGAGCAACGGCATGACTTAGCGGCAACGATAAATCAGGACTACGGCGGGCGCTCAACAGCAGAAACATTGCTGATGGAAATCTTCGTCATCATCGATGAAATTCGCCACACCAAAAGGCATTTGCGGAAATGGATGGCGCCCAATCACGTCATGCCAAACTGGCAATTTCTGCCCGGCAGAGCACGCTACGTTTATCAGCCATTAGGCGTTATTGGGGTCATGGGAGCCTGGAACTACCAGCTCTTGCTCGCACTATCGCCAATGATTGGCGCCATCTCTGCCGGCAACCATGTCATGGTCAGGCCATCAGAGTTAGCGCCATTGACCGCCGAACTCATGCGGAAAATCATCGCCGATTGCTTTCCCGAAGAATACGTAACCGTCATTACCGGCGGGCTCGAAGTGTCGCAAGCGTTTTCCACACTGCCATTCGACCACCTTATTTTCACCGGCTCGACCAATGTCGGCAAAATTGTTATGCGCAATGCAGCCGAGCACCTTACGCCGGTAACGCTTGAGTTAGGCGGCAAATCGCCCGCGCTTATCGGTGAAAATTACGACCTTAAATCGGCTGCGCAAGCGGTACTTCACGGAAAGCTGTCTAATGCCGGCCAAACCTGCGTAGCGCCTGACTATGTACTAGTCCACGAAAAATCGCGTGACGAATTCGTACAGCACTGTGTTGATGCGGCGGCTACGTACTATCCGAGCCTGGTGAACAATCCTGACTACACGCATATTATTTCAGCTCGCCATTATCAGCGTCTGGAAAAAATCACTGCCGAGATCACTAGCAAATCGGGCAAGGTTGTCACTGTTAACCCAGCTAACGAAGCCTGCACCATCGAAAATGGCGTATTTCCACCCACTATCGTTTATGACTGTGCTGATGATTGTGTGGCGCTGAACGAAGAGATCTTTGGCCCCATCTTGCCTATCGTCACCTACCGCACGCTAGACGAGGCCATCGAATACATTAATGACCGACCACGACCATTGGCGCTGTATTACTTCAACCGTAATAGAGCACTGAACAAAAAAGTCATCGATGGCACATTATCCGGCGGCGTAACCATCAACGGCTGCCTCTATCACCTCGTGCAAAACAACTTACCGTTTGGAGGCGTTGGCGACTCGGGAATGGGCGCGTATCACGGCCATGACGGCTTCCAAACATTCTCGAAGAAAAAAGCTATTTTCTATCAAAGCCGCTTCAGTTTGAGCAAGCTCCTTAGACCGCCTTATGGCCCATTGTTCAGCTTCTTTGTTGGCACGCTAATGCGAAACTGGCCAACAAAAGAAAATATCGACAGCAAGAAGTAGTAGTTGCTTTAGGGGTGGTGGACTAATGGTTTATCGGCCACCACCCCTTACCAGCTTGTCAGGGCCTTTGGGGCTCCGTGCAGTTTTCGATGATCTCGCCAGACGTACCAGGTGAGACTGCCGCGCTCTCCTGTGATGCGCTTAAGCACGCCATCACGCTACTCAAGCGACAACCATCAGCCGCCATGAAAGCTCGCCTGCCTCACACAAATTATTGACGGCTTAGTGCTTGCAAGCAGATACTGT
>NZ_CEYEMI010000056.1:849-5028 GCF_982810325.1 Paraperlucidibaca sp. | reverse complement strand
GTGTAAAGCGAGCTACGCTTGTCATCACTCATGGTCGGCTCAAAGCGGCGGTCACAACTCCACAGCGTCGAAATATCATCTAAAGAGGTGAAAATACCGACCTGCAGACCGGCCAAAAATGCCGCGCCCAACGCCGTAGTTTCTGTGACCACGGGGCGATCCACCGGCACGCCAATGATATCGGCCAGCGATTGCGCCACCCAATTATTCACCACCATGCCGCCATCGATGCGCAGCGTGGTGACAGGCGAAGCACCATCGCGAGTCATGGCTTCCATCAGGTCGCGAGTCTGGAAGCACACCGACTGCAAACCAGCAGTAACAATCTCACCAATGCCAGTGTCACGAGTCAGGCCAAAGATGGCACCGCGCGCACGCGGATCCCAATACGGCGCACCTAAGCCGGTAAACGCCGGCACCATATACACGCCGCGAGCATCGCCAGTAGCCTCGGCAATCGCCTGAGTTTCAGAGGCACAGCCAATGAGCTTGAGGCCGTCGCGCAGCCATTGAATGGTGGCACCCGCAACAAAAATCGAGCCTTCCACTGCGTACGTGGTTTCGCCATTGAGACGATAGGCCACGGTAGTGAGCAAGCGGTTTTCCGACTGCACAATGGTGCTGCCGGTGTTAGTAATCATGAAGCAGCCCGTGCCGTAGGTGCTTTTCACCATGCCCGGCGCAAAACAGGCTTGGCCAATGAGTGCCGCTTGTTGGTCACCAGCAACGCCACAAATAGGGATGGGCGCGCCTAAAAAATCCGGTGCGCAGCGGCCAAAATCAGCGCTGGAATCCTTCACCACCGGCAGTAGCTCGGCGGGAATATTAAACAGGCGCAGCAACTCTTCATCCCAGCATTGCGTGCGGATATTAAACAGCATGGTGCGCGAGGCATTGGTGGCGTCGGTCGCATGCACTTTGCCATGCGTGAGCTTCCACAATAACCAGCTATCGATGGTGCCAAAGGCCAACTCGCCACGCTCGGCGCGGGCGCGCGCATTGGGCACATGATCGAGCAACCAAGCCAGCTTTGTTGCCGAGAAATACGGGTCCAGCAGCAGGCCAGTGCGCGATTGAATCAACGGCTCATAGCCCTGTTCTTTTAACTCAGCACAACGCTCACCAGTACGGCGGTCTTGCCAAACAATGGCGCGATGCACCGGCATGCCGTTGGCACGATCCCAGAGCACGGTGGTTTCGCGCTGATTGGTAATGCCGATGGCGGCAATATCACGCGCATGCAGGCCGCCCTTGCGCAGCGCATCGCGGCAGACGGTCTCGGTCGCCCACCAAATATCCATGGCGTCATGCTCAACCCAGCCATCGGCGGGAAAATGCTGCTTAAGCTCGACTTGAGCGCTGGCGACACGGTTACCGGTGCCATCAAAAACGATGGCGCGCGTGCTAGTAGTGCCTTGATCGATCGATAAAATATAGTGCGGCATGATGATGTAATTCTTATTGCTAGGACAAAACAGGGCTTACTTTAACGGCAAACAGTCTGCTGTAACATTCAATCCGAAATTTTTAGCGACTGAATGGGCATGCTCACACGCTGCTCTTGATGCAACAGTTTTAGCAACAGCACCACACGCTCAGTGCCATCGCGGGCAGCAACGACGGCATCTAGGCCAGCCAACGGGCCTTCGTTAATAAGCACGTCTTGGCCAATAGCAAAGAGTGCTGTTGGGTTTTCGCTACCGGCATCTTGCCCAGTTTCGCGCGCTTGTAGAGCGTCGACGATGGCATCGGGCACGGCCAACGGCAGCTCGCCGAAGCGCAAGACTTTGGCAACGCCACGAGTGGAGCGAATCGGCGCCCAGTTGTCGTGCTTGGTGCAGAGCTGAACGAAAATGTAATGCGGAAATAATGGCTCAACGACAACGGTGCGCTTACCTCGACGCAGAATCTCACGCCGTAAAGTTGGCACAAATCCTTGATAACCCTGATTGGCTAGCTGCTCTACCGCGCGCTCACATTCGCGCGGCTTGCACTGCAAGACATACCAACGCCGCGAGGCCTCTATATCTAACTCTAGCATTGAGCCTAAACCATCAAGCATCCGGCGCTCCTTGCCTCGTTACGGTATCAGCCCTAAACATGGCTGCTAAGGCGCATAGTTTATGCCGTAATGAGCGCTCGCAGCCAGTCGGTTTTCGTCTGCATGAGTTTGCTGTCGCCGCGCGACTCAACATTGAGGCGAACCACAGGCTCGGTATTACTCATGCGCAAATTAAAACGCCATTGCTCAAACTCACGAGACACACCATCGAGCATAGACTCGCTGACTAAGGTTTCGTTGTTGGCCTTAACCTCTGCTTGCACAGCGGCATCTACGCGATTGAGTGCAGCGGCGGCGTCACTGACCTTGAAATTAATCTCACCACTGCAGGGGTAAGCCGCCTGTGCTTCAGCGACCAAACTAGACAATGGTTTGCCATCGGTAATTAAACGCTCGAGCAGCAATAGCCACGGGATCATGCCGGAGTCGCAGCAGTAGAAATCGCGGAAATAATGGTGCGCCGACATCTCGCCGCCATAGACCGCACCTTCGCGGCGCAATGCACCTTTAATAAAGCTATGGCCACACTTGCTGACCACCGCGCGACCGCCCATCGCCTCCACTTGCGCAATAGTGTTCCAGGTTAAGCGGGTGTCATAACACACCGCGCCATTGGGTTCGTACTTGAGCAGTTGTGTGCCGAGCAAGGCCACTAAGTAATAGCCCTCGATGAACGCACCGGTTTCATCAAAGAAAAAACAGCGATCAAAGTCGCCATCCCAGGCAATGCCCAAGTCAGCTTTTTGCTCGCGCACTACACTGGCTGTGTCTTCTTGGCATTTCGCCAACATAGGATTAGGCACACCGTTGGGGAACTGTCCATCGGGCGTGTGAAATACGCGTGTGATGTCTAGCTTGAGGCCTTCGGCGATGTTGTCAAAAAATGGGCCGGCACAGCCATTGCCAGCGTTCACGACGATTTTTAATGGCGTTTGGCGTTTATCTAATGCGGACTTAAGTGCTGGGAAATCAACGAAAGAGCGGACTTTTCCGCGATAGGTGTCGGCGATTGGCATTTTTGCATGCAACTGCGGATCTACTTGGTATTGGTCGCCGTTTGTTAGCGGGCCAAAGTTATAAGACTGCACGCCAGCCTCAGCAGCCTGCTCGCTTAGCAGTTGCCGCGTCAGCACTTCCATTTCAGCCAAACCATCATCGCCGCTAATCGGCCGCGACTCATAACGCACCATCTTGATGCCGTTATCGCCCACCGGATTGTGGCTTGCGGTAATCATCACGCCGCCGCCCATGACTTCGCCATTCAAACCCGGTGAGCCCGCCGCGTGATACACCATCTCGGTGCCAGCCAAACCAATATCGCGCGTCGCCACACCTTCGGCATTCAGCCCCGCCGCCAGCGCCCGCGCAAAATCCTCGCTGGTGTCACGAATATCGTAGCCAATCGCCACCGGCCCCTGCGGCTGAATCACTCGCGCATAAGCCCGACCAATCGCATACACCATGTCGATATGCAGCTGTGCCGGCACTGGCCCACGCACGTCATAGGCTTTAAAAGCAGGAAGTTTTTGCAAGGGCGTAGTCATAAAAGGCCTTAATAGATAAAGATGAATAATGTCGGCAGAAACTTAGCACGAAAATCTAAAACACATCCCCACGGCCGATGCCAACGTACGTGAAGCCCTGCTCGCGAAGATAGTCTGGATTGTAGACATTGCGGCCATCGAGGATGAATGGTTGGCGCAGGCCGGCGCGTATACGAGCGTAATCTGGGCTTTGGAAAATCTCCCAGGCCGTGACCACGATGAGGGCATCCGCGCCAGCTGAAGCCGTGCTCGAAGAACAGTTCAGCACATCATATGGCTGATCAACGATCTCGAGCAGCGGCTGATCCGGATAGCATTCGCGCAAGCTTTGCGCGGCGAGCGGGTCGTAGACGCGGGTGCGCGCGCCTTGGGCCCAGAGGGCTTGCAGCAATGGGTGCACGGCGGAATCTTGCACGCTGGCGGAGTTGGGTTTGTAGGCGGCGCCCCAGATGGCGAAGCAGCGACCGCTGAGGTCGCCTTCGAAATAGCGCCAGAGTTTGCGGAAAAGGATGTCGCGCTGGCGTTCGTTGATGCGCAAGGCATTGGCGATGAGGGTTTGCTGGTCGATGGAAG
>NZ_CEYEMI010000056.1:0-839 GCF_982810325.1 Paraperlucidibaca sp. | reverse complement strand
AGCCTGCACGCTGCGCGAGAAATCGAGGAGCTCATCGGAGAAGCTGGGGCCGCCAAAGCCGCAGCCGGCGTCGAGATAGTCGGAGCCGATGCGCGGGTCGGCGGCGAGGCCTTGGCGCACGAGGTCGATGTCGACACCAACGCTTTCGCAGAGCGTGGCCATCTCGTTCATAAAGCTCATGCGCGTGGCGAGCATGGCGTTGACGCTACTTTTGATCAGCTCGGCGGCGGCGAGCGGCACCAACATTACTTCACCGGCGCGGCGCGTCATTGGACGCAAGGTTTCGAGCATGAAAGCGGTGTGAGCCTCGTCATCGCAACCGATGACCAGTAGCGGCGGTTTCGCGAGGTTAGAGAGCATGCTGCCGCCGCGTGCGAAAATCGGCAGCGCGTAGACCATGGCATCGACGGCCTGCTTGAGCCGTGCCAAAGTGCCGAGCGGATATGGCGAAAGCACCACCAGCGGCGCCAAGGCAGTGCCACGCTCTGATTTCAAACGCTTGGCATAAGCCAAAAGCTCATCTGCTGATCCACCAAGAGCAAGCCAATGCTGATCAATGGCAAAGGCATCTGCGTTGACATCACTTGCACCTGCAACGCTTGGTGCTTGAGCGCTGACCGCGCTCATCAGCCCCTCGCCACTGCTCAGCGTGAGCAGACCTTTGGGCACCAAATCGTGTAATTGCGTGAGCAGGCCGGGTTCACGCGCGAGCTCGGCGTCGGGTGTGCGCAAGCAACGCGACCAGTCGGCGCAGAGCGTGACGGTGTGGCCGATGCCGGCTAGGTGCACAGCAGAGGTCCAGGCAAATGGAGTGTTACCGTGAACAACGATTTTCATGA
>NZ_CEYEMI010000055.1:0-5059 GCF_982810325.1 Paraperlucidibaca sp. | reverse complement strand
ATAGTGACTCTGCACCGCAAACCACGAGGTCATTCACGCACATAGCAACTAAGTCGATGCCGATATGTTCATGACGATTGAGCTGCAAAGCTAAGCGCAGCTTGGTGCCAACACCATCGGTGCCAGAGACCAAGATCGGCTGTTTGTAGCCGGCAGGAATTTCGCAGAGTGCGCCAAAGCCGCCAAGGCCGCCCAATACTTCGGGGCGGCGGCTGCGTTTTGCCACGCCTTTAATGCGCTCAACTAAAAGATCACCCGCTTCAATATCAACGCCAGCGTCTTTGTAGCTGAGGGAAGGCTTGGAATCGGTCATGGCAAGGCTCGACGGTAAGGATTTAATAGGCGCGCATTCTATCAGCAAGGCGAGGGCTAGTCATCGCCGACTGAGCAGCGAGCAGTGATTGGCAGCAGGCATTTAGTGTTAGCCTATGCCGTCGATAATTGGCGCTGGCAAATTGGTGCTCAGCACAGCTGGGGTGTGGCATGGAAAATCGTGTGCGCTGGATGGTAGTAGCGGGTGTTTTGGCCTTGGCGGGGCTGATTTATGCCTTGCAGCCTATCCTCATGCCATTTTTAGTGGGGGCTTTATTTGCCTACTTAGGTAACCCCATTGTTGAGCGTTTGATGCGTTTTGGCTGGCGTCGCGTCACTGCCGTATCGGCAGCTTTTTTATCACTATGTTTGGCCGGCACTTTAGCCATGGTGCTGCTATTACCCAAGCTCTGGGTGCAGCTGACTTATCTGCAATCACGCATTCCTTCGGTCTTGCGCTGGATGAATCGCCACGGCATTCCGTGGTTGGAAGATAAGCTCAATATCAATATCAACCGCTTAGATATGGACCTGATTTCCACCTGGATGGCCAAACTTTGGCAATCTAGCGATGGCACCACGACCGATGTTATCTCGCAAATTGCCAGCTCCGGCCTGCATGTCGCCGCATTTATTGGTTTGGTCGCACTGATTCCAGTAGTGACGTTTTATCTGCTCTTAGACTGGTCAGCGATTGTTAATAAATCGCGCAACCTATTGCCGCGTCGCTACGAACCATGGCTGGTGAATGTCGTGCAGGAGTGCGACACCGTGCTCGCCGCATTCTTACGCGGGCAGCTGATGGTGATGGTAGCTCTGGGCCTAATCTATGGCGTTGGCCTGCAGCTTGCGGGCATTAAATTAGCCATGGTGATTGGCCTCGTTGCTGGCCTAGCGAGCATCATTCCCTATGTTGGTTTTGGCGTTGGTATTGTCACTGCCACCATCGTGGCTCTGTTTCAGTTTGGCTATGAGTGGGAGCCGGTACTGATGGTTTGGTTGGTCTTCGGTGTTGGTCAGTTGATTGAGAGCTGGGTCTTACAACCTTGGTTGGTTGGCGACAGAATCGGCCTGCCACCCGTAGGCGTAATTTTCGCCATCATGGCTGGCGGCCAACTATTTGGCTTTGTCGGCATGTTATTAGCGCTGCCAATTGCCGCCATTATTGTCGTACTGATGCGGCATGCGCACACCAAATACATGAACAGTGAGCTGTACTGGCAGGGCACGCGCACCTTGGAAGAGCAGCCGCGTGACTGATGATTTATTCATGCCGCAGGAGCAGCTATTGTTGCCACTGCAGGCTCGTCACGATTTAAGTTTGGCGGATATTCCACCGCAGGCTTTTGCCTCAGTGCTGTCGGCATTGACGCAGCTGATGCAAGGTCAGCTGTCGCAAGTCTATATCTGGGGCGAGCCCGGCTCAGGGCGCTCACTGCTACTGTCGGCGCTAATGGCCAGCCAATCTAACGCGTCGCACGCAGTGATGCTGCCGCTCAAGCAAGTAGTGTTTATGCCGGTGGAAATGCTCGATGGTCTGGAGCAATGCCCCTTGGTCGTGCTCGATGACATCGATGCCTTGCGGCAATGGCCTGAGTGGCAGGAAGCGGTATTTCATTTCTACAATCGTATGAAAGCCGTTGGCGGGCGCTTGCTAGTCACCGGTGCGCAACCGCCGGCTGACCTACCTTTAGGGCTGGCCGATTTGCGTTCGCGCATGGCAGCGTCCAGCGTTTACGCTTTGCCGGCCTGTAGTGATGAGGTGCGCAGTGAGTTACTAGCAGTTGCCGGTGCGCGCCGCTCGTGGAACTTGGGCGACGACACCGTTGCTTATTTGCTCAGTCGCGGCCCGCGCCGCCTAGGTCAGTTTTGGGCGCTTATTGAGCAGCTCGATAAATTTACGCTGCAGCAAAAAAGGCCACTGACCATCCCACTGATACGAGAGTGCATGAACGCCGCTTAAAACTCACCACCTTGGCTGGCGCGCTTGGCTTTCACATAGCGCAGGCTCATAGCAAATAAACTCATTTCGATAGCCAGTTTGGCCATTGCCATTTGACCATCAAGGCCTGGGCGAAACGTATCGACTGAAGCAAAGATGGCGTAAAACAGCAGCACAAAGCCTAGCCAAACCATTTTTCGAGCATCGCCACTGCGCATGGTGCCAATGAAAAATAGCAGTGGGATAGTGATGGCGGTGTAGACCAGCGCTACAGTTAAGGCCGAGACATTGCTTGGTGCATTGAGGGCACCGCTTAGTGGTATCCAAATCAGTAGCAAGACATAAAGTCCACGACACCAATTCAAGCGGCGCGTGGCGACATCGGCCATGGCGGCGCGTTCGCTGGCGCTGAGCAGTAGGTCGGGGTTGGGTTTAGCCATAATCGTGTCCAAGTCAGTATTGCGAAATTAGGTGTGGGGTTATACGGCGCTACTTATGTGCAAAATGCACAGCTATCTAGCGCAAGGCCAGGCCGGCATGAGCCCAGCGCGCCACGCGTTTGCCTAGGGCCTGAGCCAAGCTAGCTTCATGTGTAGTGATGGCGCGCTTGCTATCGCCACCCGCCCAATGCGAGGCGCCATAGGGCGTGCCGCCGCTTTCGGTCGCCAGTAGCGCTGGTTCTGCATAGGGTAGGCCAACTATAACCATACCGTGATGCATCAGCGGTAACATCATCGATAGCAGTGTGCTTTCTTGGCCGCCATGCAGTGAACCGGTGGAGGTAAACACGGCCGCCGGCTTATCGATGAGCGCGCCATTGAGCCAGAGCGCTGTGGTGCCATCAAAGAAATATTTCATCGCGGAGGCCATATTGCCAAAGCGGGTTGGGCTGCCAACAATGAGTCCGGCGCATCCCGCCAAGTCATCGAGATCGGCATATAAGTCGCCGCTTTCTGGAATGTCTGGTGCTACTGCTTCGCAGTCGGTTGACACGCTGGGCACGGTGCGGAGACGAGCTTCTATGCCGGCACTTTCAACACCACGCGCAATGAGTTTGGCCAGTTCACGAGTGGCACCATGCCGGCTGTAATACAAAACTAAGATATAGGGATTGGACATGCGTGCCTCGACAGCAAGAGCGGGTCAGGGAATACTAGCCGATGCCGCCCGAGATAGGACATAACAAGACTAATGACACAGCGACTAAAGCAAATGGCGTCTATTTTACGCTCAACATTTGAGCACTTTCTGCAGGATGACTGTCGTCGTCACGCGGCGGCGTTGACCTTCACCACATTGTTTGCCGTGGTGCCAATGATGACCGTGGTGTTCACCGCGCTCGCCGCCATTCCGTCTTTGCAGCATGTCAGCGGCGATATTCAAGGCTTTATTTTCGATAATTTGGCACCAACCTCAGGTGCCGTCGTGCGCGATCAGCTCACGAGTTTTTCGCAGCAGGCAGGCCAGCTCACCATCGTCGGCATCATCATGTTGTTTGTCACTGCGGTGATGATGTTGGTGACTATTGAGAAGGCTTTTAATGAAATTTGGCAGGTGCAATCAGCGCGCAATGGCTTAGTGGCATTTTTGCGCTACTGGGCAGTGTTGAGTCTTGGGCCATTTCTATTGGGTGCCGGCTTTTTACTGTCGTCGTACTTAATGTCGCTGAAAGTGTTTAGCGACACGGCTGGCGTGGTTGGCACGGTTCTGCCGGGCATTGGCCTGATTCCGGTATTTTTCACCACGCTCGGATTCACACTGCTCTACACCACGGTGCCGAACTGCCGAGTACCGTGGCGTGCCGGCATTATTAGCGGTTTTGCCGCAGCGGTATTGTTTGAGTTGGCGAAAAAAGGCTTTGGTTTATTTATCACCAGCTTCAGCTCATACCAGTTGGTGTATGGCGCATTCGCGGCTCTCCCGGTCTTCCTATTGTGGATTTATATCTCGTGGATGATCATCCTTTATGGCGTGGAGTTGTCGCGCGGTGTGGCGCTGCAAGAAACCTTCAGTGAGGGCCAGCGCCATCCTGTGTTGACCATGCTTAGTGTCTTGGCCTTATTGCACGGCCGTCATCGTAATGGCGAAGGCGTGAAAGAAGTTGAAGTGATGCGAGTGGTTGGCAGACAGCATCAGGCCGACTGGTCTAGTTTTGCTAAGCTGTTAGATCAACATAAATTGGCACGAACTACGCGTGAGGGCGATTTGGTGTTGGCACGCGATTTGTCCGACATCAACCTTTTAGACTTACTGAAGCAGCTACCATGGCAAATGCCATTAGCCGCTGACTTCGCCAGTTATCCATCGGAGCCATGGCTGGCGGGCGTGCAAGCGATCATTGCCCCAGTGGAAAAAACAATGGACGAATCGCTAGTGCAGCCTCTCGGCCAGCTGCTTGCGGTTGAGGTATCATAGCCACACATTTTTACAGGTTAAGCGCGCCTTAGCCTTTTTACTGCCCTCATACTCGATTGGAGTTTGCGCATGACCGTGATCAAACACGACGACCTGATTCAAAGCGTCGCCGATGCTCTGCAATTCATCTCGTATTACCACCCGCTGGATTTTATTCAGGCGGTGAACGCGGCGTATGAGCGTGAAGAGAGCCAAGCGGCAAAAGACGCGATGGCGCAAATTTTGATTAACTCGCGTCTGTGCGCCGAGGGCCATCGGCCTATTTGCCAAGACACCGGCATCGTTACCATTTTTGTTAAAGTTGGCATGGAAGTGCGCTGGGATCTCGGTGGCTTAAGCCTCGATGACGCCATCAATGAAGGCGTTCGTCGTGCCTATTTAAACCCGGAT
>NZ_CEYEMI010000054.1:0-5568 GCF_982810325.1 Paraperlucidibaca sp. | reverse complement strand
TGATATTACGTTTACGGGGCTTCGCAGTGATATTCGCGAAGTTTTTAGTCAATGCAATATTGTACTCTCACTATCCACGCAACCGGAGACTTTTGGTCGAACC
Organism: Paraperlucidibaca sp.; assembly: GCF_982810325.1. Classification (NCBI taxonomy): domain Bacteria; kingdom Pseudomonadati; phylum Pseudomonadota; class Gammaproteobacteria; order Moraxellales; family Moraxellaceae; genus Paraperlucidibaca; species Paraperlucidibaca sp. The sequence goes on along the minus strand of NZ_CEYEMI010000054.1, from coordinate 5,465 downwards.
GTGCTGGAGGCTTTATCCGTTGGCACGCCCGTGGTGGCATGGGATCAAGGCGGTGTTGGTGAAGTTTTAAAGGCATGCTATCCGGAAGGGGCTGTTGTCACAGGCGACCCACGCGCATTAGTGGCTGCAATGAGCATAGCATTAAGCACTGCACCGAAAAACTCTGCGCCCGACCAGTTTAAGCTAGCCACAATGTGCGAAAAGACCATTACGTGTTACAAATCCATCTCTGTCATCAAATCTAACACCACCTATTGAAAACCAAAATGAAAACTCACTGCCAAATGGTCGGGCTAGCCCTGATGATGATCGGAGTTTGCGCTAGCCTTTATCCTTTTTTACCTTGGGTATCATTGTCGTTAGGCGGCTTACTCCTGTACAGCCTTGCCGGCGGAACAGGGCTTGCCCTGCAGCCAAACACCAGTAGTTTGTTAGTTATTTTGGGGCTAAGTTTAATTCCAGGCAGCATATTTTCGACCGATTATGGAGCTTCTGCGAAAGGTTTATATGACTTGACGCGAGGTGTAATGGCGGGCCTAACGCTGGGCCTAATACTCATGACACCACTCCGCCAGCGCTATTTTTTAGCGCTTCTGCTTGTCACGCTATTGCTCGCCTTGATACAACACTTGCCCCTAATGGACGGCGCACTTCGTAACTCAGCCACCTATCAGCTGGAACGTAGCCTTTTTGGTCACCCCGCAAGACTAGCTGCGACTATCACTATGTGGCTGCTTCTGATTTGGCTTGCGCCACATAGTGACACCCATCGTCGGATTTACTTGCCCATAGCCTCGATTATTATTTTGGCTCTTACACTAGCTGCTAGCGCACGAGGTTCAGTAGTCGCACTAATCGCAACCGTCCTCCTATACACATCATGGCGAGCTCGCTCATGGCCGACTCGCATACTTCGCATAGCATTAAGCCTTGCCTGCCTGCCAATAGCACTAATATTAACTGGTCAACTATTAGATCGTGGCGTGGAAGACAGCGGTAGATACTCACTGTGGCAGCATACACTGAGTGTCTACGCCAGCTCACCTTGGGTAGGTATGGGAAATAACACCTTCAAAGGAGTGCCCAATGAGTTCTTACAAGGCTCCCAGCTACAAATGCCGCATAATATATATCTGGAGCTGCTTTTTTCTGGCGGCCCGCTTGCATTGACCCTCATGCTAACCGCATTTTTTATTTGGCTTTATCGGGGCACGAAGCAGCAGCACGAGCATCTCGCCAGCTTTATACCCATGATATTCGTCTTAACTTTAGGAATGGTGGATACAAAACTATTTAGTACCACTTTTGGACTGTACTTTGGAATGGCACTCGCCATGACCAACTATAAAAAGCAAAAATTTACGCACACTCAACGAGGGTATCATGCGCATAATTAACTCAGTCTATGGCGACTCTACTGGCGGTCGCTGGGGTGCAACACTTAAGACAGCTGAATTACTTAGCACTGCTGGTCATGAAGTTTATTTGCTAGTCGCACCCGAAGACATCACAAACATACCGTCCAACTTCACGCGAAATGAAGAAATAATTGCCATAAAAAATCATGGCCACTGAGACCTCGTGGCAAGCACAAAGGTACGCTCCATTATAAATGCCAAAAAGTACTGATTTGTGCATATGTCATAGCGACCGAGCTATCTACCTATTAATTGAAAGCAATGCTAAAACTGCGCAATGGGTGGGTGACCAGTTTGATAACAAGCTAGCTGGTAATCACGGGATTTCAGACTTTCTCTTCACTGATACCGCTCTAGCTCAAAGAGGTGAGAGCCTAGGCCTTCGAAGCCACTACTTGCCGCTGGCGACCACATCAATACGAGTCAGTCGGCAGCGACTAACACTAGCAGACGTTCGCAAACTCTACCTTCAGCACAAGTTCGTACTTAACACGATCAACTCAAGCAACATTACAAATGGGCTTCCATCTCGCTGCTTTGATGTTACTGGGCATGGAGCATGCTTAGTTACAGATGATGTTGCCGATCTTCATCTAAATTTAGTACCTAACAAAGAGTGCCTAGTCATTCCTGGTGGAGGCGGTGGTCAGGCCATCGCAGAGCTGCTTACTAGGGCCCAAGATACGGCCCAGAGCATCGCACATGCTGGCCAATCCAGAACGCTGAGAGAGCACACATGGAGCAATCGCTGGGACAGTATTCGACGATTAAACTTGATATGAAGCAGCACTTCACTGGAGAGCAGATCATTGGCTTCCAGCGCGAAGCCAAGGCCGAGTTACCAATCAAGGAGCCGTGCCGTAGCACGGCTTCTCCGAAGCTTGCTACTACTCTTGGCGCAGCAAGCTTCGGCGGAATGACACCCTCGGCCTATGACAACGGGTATAGAAAGCAGTTAAATTAACGTTGGACTCTAATCCCGGACTCTACTGAAACCAGGGGAGACGTCGCCTCCATCACCGCCAACTAGCCTATTATCAACCTACGAATAATCTACTCTCAGAGAAAGCCATGCGAATCGTAAATGCTGTTTATGGAGACTCCACCGGCGGTCGCTGGATCGCCACCCTGAAAACAGCCGAGCTACTTGCAGCCGCTGGGCATGATGTCACCTTGCTAATAGACCCGTTGGATCAACGTAAAATTCCAATCGACTTCCCCACAAAAATCACTGTGCATACCCTGCGCAACCACGGCCACTACGACCTCATCGCCAGCTGGCGAGCTCGTCAACTGTTACGCGCGAGCCGCATTGATCTTTGCATTTGTCATAGTGGGCGAGCGATCTACATGCTCAAGCGCGCGTCCAGAGGTATCAATCCGGTCGTGGCCTTTAATCATAGCCACAACATCAAACGCACCTTGCCAGCAGATGCCTTCATTTGCATTACCCCTTTCATGAAAAAACTCGTTGAACAGGCTGGAGCAAATGGCAAGCCATGTCAGGTTATCTCAAACGCAGTGTCTATTCCGGATGCCGCACTACTGCGACCAGCCCGCAATGAAGTCTTCACGGTTGGTGCCATCGCCCGTATGGCCCGCAACAAGGGCCTTCATCACTTGCTAAATGCGCTGAGCTTGCTCAGACAGCAAGGAGTCCAAATTCATGCTCGCATCGCCGGGGATGGCGAGGAACGCGAACAGCTGCAGATGCAATGCCAACAACTGGGCCTAGAGCAGCAAGTTGAGTTCATCGGCTGGATTCCGGCCCATGCAAAAACCGACTTCTATAACAGCGTCGACATCATGTGCTTCACATCGGAGTGGGATATCCAACCGCTGGTAATTTTGGAAAGCTTCGCCTACGGAAAGCCCTTAATAGGTACTGACATCGACGGGCCATCCACCATGTATGTCCATGGAGAAACCGCCTATGTGGTGCCGCCCCAAGATGCGCCAGCGCTGGCTCGGGCCATCGTGACGCTACGCGACGACGCCGCACTGCGCCAGACCCTAGCGATCACCGGCCGCGCCAAAGCCTTGCGCGAGCACTCCGACGCAAGCATCTCGCAACAACTAGAAAGCTTCTGCGCCTCACTGATAGCCGTAAAATAAGGCATAGAACTGGTACTGCAGCCAGCGTCGGAAGCTAAAATCCGACAGGCCTTGATCACGCAGCGGAGTCATCTCGCGGTAACGCATGTAGGTACGATAGTGCGCACCTGGTCGCCAGAAGCGGTAGTGTATAGACCAAGGCTTGCGACCGGCATAATGAATGATGCGCGGCTCTCCGGTGCTCAAGAAGGGGATGAAGTTATAAGCGCCGTCCAGTAATTGCTTGTCCGGCTCGAACAGGATGTTCAATATGTCTTGGTCTCCCCAAGTGATCCTCTCGCCATAGCGCCGCAGGATGTCACTAACGGCGAGCATAACGCCGTCATAATCATAGGCGGCGGCATCCACACGTATGACTCCGGCATTGAAATAGCTTGTGACTGCCAGCGACTCGGCCTTCTCACGGCGCAGGTCGGCGCTGGGCTCCAATACCACCGACACTGGCTCTAGCTTGTCTGAGAGCAGGCCAGAAAGATTCGCAACCACCAAGGTGTCAACATCAAGGTAGAGCACAGGTTCGTGGAAATACTTGAAGATCAGGAAGCGAAGATTAGTGCCTATATTCAGGAACCCGATTACCGGCAAGCTCCTGAGCTGATCGACCTCCTCATCTGTGGCGTGGATGTAGCTTACTTGGCGCTGATAGCCTGCCGCCAGCGCGTTGATCTCACTTACCCAGCTGATACCAAGGTGAATGATGGTGACCCGGATGTCATGTGCCCGGTTGTTATCATACAGCGCCGCCAGCGCCGGCAGCAGGTGCTTGCTGTAGTCCGACTCATCGTGGACACAATAAACCACATTCATTTCGTGGCCTCGCTGGAAGTAGCTACCAACCCTGTTGGCCCCAAACGCCCCACCATATCCTTGTGAAAAAAGAACACATAGTGATACATCAATCGCAATGGGCTACCAAGCAACTTGCGCCAGAAGAATCGCGGATAAAGCCAAACCAGCTTTACATCCGAGAGACGTTTGCGACGCTTACTCATGCTTCGAACAACCTGCTTTGGGCGATGCTTACGGTAACGAATAAGAGGACGCTCCATGAACTGACCGGAGTAACCATGGTGCCAACAACGAATAAAAAGCTCCCAATCTTCACGGAGGTCAAAACCACGATCAAAACCATTCACGGCATCAAAAGCAGTCTTTCGAATCATTACACTTGTCTGAATATAGTTCGCACGGGACAGTCGTACCGGGTCAAACGGACCCGCTGGGAAAATATCATTCTTTTCCCCAAAATATTGCAGCTGACCATAGACATAGCCTACCGAGGCTGGAGCCAAATCCAGTGCCTTGACCATTACCGCAAGCGTATCTGGGTAAAGCAAATCATCAGAGTCTAGAAAAAGCAGATAGTCACCGGAAGCATAGGCAGCACCATTATTACGAGCAGCAGAGACGCCTTGATTTGGTTGAGAAAAAACTTTCACCGGATAATGCTGAGCGACCACAAGACTATTATCGGTAGATCCATCATCGATGAAAATTATTTCGTAATCATCATAAGTTTGCGCCAAAACCGACTCTAGCGTTTCTGCCACATAGCGACCGTAATTGAAGTTAGGAACTATTACAGATACCTTGCGACTCATTTCAAGCTCCAGTAAGCGCTAATAATTGTGTTAGCTGCCGGGCAATTAGGGCATTGGAAAAGCATTGATCATAAGTGCGTCGAGACAACAAACCATAAGAAACCAAATCATTGCGTCGCGCTTGCAGGCGATGAACGGCCGCTTGGATGCTGGCCGGATCGCCCGGCAACGCCCAAAAAAAGCCCTGATCTTCATCAGCACGCAAGCTCTCCGGATATGCCGATGTGCTCGCGGTAATAACAGGACGACCAATCGCCAAACCTTGGTAAACCTTGTTCGGAATCACTCGACGCGCCTTATCGGTAGCACCAAATATGCCTAGGATGGCATC
>NZ_CEYEMI010000053.1:0-5731 GCF_982810325.1 Paraperlucidibaca sp. | reverse complement strand
TCGAATAAGCGGTAGCGCACAATCGCCAGCATCATGCCGGCATACATCATTAAAAATGTGGCGAGAATAACGCCCTGCGGTGCTGGATCAGCGAACTTAAACACAATAGGCAGGATGATGGCGCCGGCAAACACAAAGGTGCCGAAAATCACGGATAGTAAAATCCAGCGCAACGCCAAACGGTCGGCTGGCATATGGCTAGTGCGACGCCATTGCACATAGAGGCCTGTTAGCGACAGCAGCAACATGACCAGAATTAACGCATAAAAGCTCAGCGCAATACTCTCGTTTAGTTGTAATAAGTCACAACTCAAACCAACAGGAAGGGTCAATACAATCAGCCAATTCCAACGCCGGCTAGTGTTTTTAACGGGGTAGTTCCAAAGAAATAAAGCCAGCGATGTGGCAAATGTCATGGTGCCGATATGGTTAATCGTCGATAGCGCTTGAAACAGCCCGCCGTCGATAAATAGCTCTCGCGTACTGTAAATAGCCGCCGACACCGAAGCTAAAAAGTAGCCAACACCTGTGCCACTAAACGCTAAAATTGCTATGGAATTTTTCGCCGGAATCCAAGCCAGCAAGCACACCACCATGCCCGCCAAGCCGCAAATAATTTGCAGCCAAAATAGGCCTGGCAAGTCAGAAATATGCCTCTGCTTAGGTATTAACTGAATAAGCTCGCCCGAAGTTGTCGCCATGCTCAGCCGCTTATTTTCTAATGCCTGAGTCAGCTTTGTTGACTGCTGAAATAGTCGATTCATATCGGCATAAGTGGGCAATGTATCAGGCTCTTCTATAGCGAGCTCACTCGTCGCCGCGAGGCTATCCTTGCCTATTAAGAAATGACTTAACGTATGACTTTTGCCATCGTAGTACGCGCTCAGCACTGTGCCATTGCTAGTAAATGTGGCATTAGTAGTGGGTAGGCCACGCGCAATAACAATGCTGAGCATGACTAACGCAATTGAGATTAGAAGCCCAAAGGCGAGTTTTATTTTTATTGGAATCATGGCGCGATCTTATCGCGTATGATTTCCATGGCCTAGGTCACCTGTACGACTAAAGTAGCAAGTCATCGTTATTGCGATAAATCAGGAAGAGCGAGTGCTATCACAACCACGTGTCATGCTTATTGAGGACCATCTGGTCGTAGCCGATTGGCTAATCCCATTGGTCGAAGCAGCGCTAAATACACGCTCGCTGACTCATCACGCCTGTTTTGCCGATGCCAAGGCTGGTATTTGCGCTGAAGAATTTGATGTTTTCCTCGTCGATCTTGGCTTGCCAGATGGCGATGGCACTGACCTCATCTCGCTGATTAAACAAACTCAGCCAAACGCCTCATGCATAGTCACGACGATTTTCGATGACGCTGAGCATCTCTTCCCTGCCCTGCACGCCGGCGCCGATGGCTACTTGCTCAAGGATGATAGCCGCGAAGAGTTCACCGCCGGCATTGTTGGCATTTTAGCCGGCAAGCCGCCGCTCTCAGCCTCTATCGCACAGATGATGTTGCAGCAGTTTCGACCGCAAACATCGCCAGAAGATCAACCCTTAACCGCGCGCGAAACCGATATGCTTTGCGCAGTCGCTAAAGGCTTGAGCGTAAAAGAGGCCGCTGAGGTGCTATCTATCTCACCCCACACGGCCTCTGGTTACATCAAAACGATGTATCAAAAACTACACATCAATAGCCGTGCCGAAGCCACTGCGAAGGCTATTCGCATGGGCGTGATTCGGCACAGCTAATAGCGCGGCCTTAAGCTATATCGAAGCGATCGGCATTCATCACCTTGCTCCATGCTGCGACAAAATCGGCAATAAATTTCTGCTGATTATCATCTTGGGCATAGACCTCGGCATAGGCGCGCAGCACCGAGTTTGAGCCAAATACCAAGTCCACACGCGATGCTGTCCATTGGGTTTTGCCAGTCGCGCGCTTCACGATGTCATAGCTGTTGCGGCCAGTTGGTTTCCACTCATAGGCCATGTCGGTGAGATTGACGAAAAAGTCATTGCTCAATACGCCAACACGATCAGTGAACACACCCTTTTGACTGCCACCATAGTTGCAGCCGAGAACGCGTAAACCACCAATCAGAACCGTCATTTCATGCGCTGTTAAGCCCAAAAGTTGGCTACGATCGAGTAAAAGCTCTTCGGCGCTGACCGAAAAATCTTGCTTCAGCCAATTGCGGAAACCATCGTGGACAGGCTCGAGCGGCTCAAACGACTCCTCATCGGTCATCTCTGCTGTTGCATCACCGCGACCTGGCGCAAATGGCACGCGGACATCGACGCCGCCTGCCTTCGCCGCTTGCTCAATACCGACATTGCCGGCAAGCACAATCACGTCGGCAACACTGGCGCCACTCTCAGCAGCGATACGCTCGATCACCGCCAAAACTTTTGCCAAGCGCTCAGGTTCATTGCCCGCCCAGTCTTTCTGTGGACTCAAACGAATGCGCGCGCCATTAGCACCGCCGCGTTTATCTGAGTCACGATAAGTGCGAGCGCTATCCCAAGCGGTGCTCACCAAATCACTCACCGACAAGCCACTGGCCGCAATTTTTGTCTTGATAGCGGCAACATCGATATCGCGTTTACCTGCTGGCACGGGATCTTGCCAAATCAACTCTTCAGTCGGCGTATCGGGGCCGATATAACGCGCTTTTGGGCCTAAATCGCGGTGCGTCAGCTTGAACCAAGCTCGTGCAAAGACATCAGAGAAATACGCAGGGTCGTTGTAGAAGCGCTCAGAAATTTTGCGATACGCCGGATCCATTTTCAGCGCCATATCGGCATCGGTCATAATGGGGTTGTGACGAATCGAGGCATCCTCAACATCAACAGGCTTATCTTCCTCTTTGATGTTAATTGGCTCCCATTGCCATGCACCGGCCGGGCTCTTTTTCAGCTCCCAGTCATAGGTGAAGAGCAAATAGAAGTAGCCGTTATCCCATTTCGTTGGATTGGTAGTCCAAGCGCCTTCCAAGCCGCTGGACACAGTATCGCGGCCAATGGCGCGCGTGCTGTGATTCATCCAGCCTAAGCCCTGCTCTTGCAACTCAGCACCTTCAGGCGCTTCGCCCAAGTTTGCAGCACTGCCATTGCCGTGGCATTTACCCACGGTGTGACCACCAGCCGTTAGCGCGACCGTCTCTTCATCGTCCATTGCCATACGGGCAAAGGTTTCGCGCACGTCCCGAGCAGTTCGTAATGGATCAGGCTTGCCATCAACGCCTTCTGGATTGACGTAAATCAGGCCCATCATCACGGCGGCTAACGGGTTTACCAAATCGCGTTCGCCCGAATAGCGGCTATTTTCATTATCGCTAGCGGCCAACCATTCGGTCTCTGGCCCCCAGTAAATGTCTTTCTCAGGATGCCAAATATCTTCGCGGCCAAAGGCAAAGCCATAGGTTTTAAGACCCATGGATTCATAGGCAATGGTGCCGGCTAGAGCGATCAAGTCGGCCCAACTCAGTGCATTGCCGTATTTCTTTTTGATAGGCCACAGTAGGCGTCGAGCTTTATCGAGGTTAACGTTGTCTGGCCATGAGTTCAGCGGTGCAAAACGCTGATTGCCTGAGGCGGCACCACCGCGACCATCGGCAATACGATACGTGCCAGCAGCGTGCCATGACATACGAATCATCAAGCCACCGTAATGGCCCCAGTCGGCCGGCCACCAATCTTGGCTATCGGTCATAAAGGCATGTAGGTCTTTTTTCAGTGCATCGATATCTAGCGACTTAAGCGCTTCACGATAGTTAAAACCGATGTCCATGGGATTCGTTTTCGCATCGTGCTGATGCAGGATGTCGAGATTCAAGGCCTTCGGCCACCACGCAGCATTCGAGCTAGCTGTAGTCGTGTTAGCACCGTGCATAACGGGGCATTTTCCTGTGTTTGACATGTTTTTTATCCTCGTTTCTTATCAATGAAACAACAGATTAAGCGGCAAGCATGGATAGTGGCTAATGAGTACTTTATGTATTTTCGATAGTTAAAATACATAAAGAAGCAGACTACGCCCTAACACTCCTGACTCTCTCAGCGTAACACTACTATTACCGAGCATGCTGAGCTGATTAAGCACAACCAATGACACCAAAATGGTGCACATAATTAGAACATCCCGATTATTTTGGTGCATTTCTACCAAATAGGGGGTTTTGCACCTAAAATGTGCGATCTAGCGATTAAGCATTGATATCGCGCACCATTTTAGTAAAGCGAGTTCGCCACATGCAGTACCAAACCAGTCATGACTTCATCAGTGCCGTTACCAAGCGCAACCCAGACCAACCTGAATTCATTCAAGCCATCACTGAGGTTATTGAAAGCGTTTGGCCATTCCTTAAAGCCAATCCGCGCTTCACTGAACTGAGCTTACTGGATCGCTTGGTTGAGCCCGAACGTGTGGTGATATTTCGCGTGTCATGGATCGATGACGCTGGCCAAGTACAAGTCAATCGCGGCTATCGCGTGCAGCACAACTCAGCCCTTGGCCCTTATAAAGGTGGTTTGCGCTTTCACCCATCGGTGAATCTCGCAATTTTAAAGTTTCTAGCCTTTGAGCAAACACTGAAAAACTCTTTAACCACTCTGCCAATTGGCGGTGGTAAAGGCGGCTCCGACTTCAACCCAAAAGGTAAAAGCCAGCAAGAAGTCATGCGCTTCTGCCAAGCCTTTATCACTGAGTTGTATCGCCACATTGGCTCCAACACCGATGTGCCAGCTGGCGACATTGGCGTTGGTGGTCGTGAAGTTGGATATATGGCCGGCATGTATAAAAAACTCACCAATCAAGCCGACTGCGTCTTTACCGGCAAAGGCATCAGCTTTGGCGGCTCGTTAATTCGCCCAGAGGCCACAGGCTACGGCACTGTGTATTTTGCCAAGCATATGCTGGCTGAAAAAAACATGACCTTCGACGGCTTGCGCGTGTCGGTATCAGGCTCGGGCAACGTCGCTCAATTCGCCATCGAAAAAGCCCTGTCTCTGGGCGCTAAAGTCATCACTGCATCTGACTCCTCAGGTACCGTTATCGATGAAGATGGCTTTACCACTGAGAAACTAGAGCTACTGAAGCAAATCAAAAACGTCGAATATGGCCGCGTTAGCGACTATGCCACCCGTATTGGTGCACGCTTTGAGGCAAATGTTCGCCCTTGGCATGTGCCTGTTGATGTTGCCCTGCCCTGCGCAACCCAAAACGAACTCGATGGCGATGATGCGAAAGCATTGATCAAAAACAACGTTGTCTGCGTTGCTGAAGGCGCCAACATGCCTTCGACGCTAGAAGCGGTGACCTTGTTTGAAGATAACCACATCCTTTTCGCGCCTGGCAAAGCCAGCAACGCCGGCGGCGTCGCCACATCGGGCTTGGAAATGAGCCAAAACGCCATGCGTTTATCGTGGACTCAGGAAGAGGTTGATACCCGTCTGCAAGAAATTATGCAGGGCATTCACGATGCCTGCGTGAAATACGGTCGTCGCGATAATGGTTCAATCAGCTATGTTGATGGCGCGAATATCGCCGGCTTTGTCAAAGTCGCTGAGGCCATGCTCGCTCAAGGCGTCGTTTAAGCCTAGCCATTGCTGAACTAAAAAAGGCCGCCCCTATTGCTAGAGGCAGCCTTTTTTTTGTGGCGAAAAATAGATTAATGATAAGGACCGATTCCACTAGACATCTCTTTGCCTCACAATTGTGAGTAATGGA
>NZ_CEYEMI010000052.1:3024-5978 GCF_982810325.1 Paraperlucidibaca sp. | reverse complement strand
GACATATCCATAGAGCTATCGCCCATATGCATACTCGAATGATCCGTTTCTGCTTCCGCCGAAAGCACGGGAAAGCTCAGTAACAATGCGCTTAGCGCGAATACTATTTTCATAATCAGTCCACCACCACTTCACGAAACATGCCGGACTCCATGTGGTACAGAAGATGGCAATGCCATGCCCAGCGCCCCTCCTCACCGGTCACATCGAAGGAAATTTTCTGCGCAGGTTGGACCATGATGGTGTGCTTGCGAACTTGGAAGTCTCCATTCGCGTCGCGAAGATCACTCCACATGCCATGCAAATGCATAGGGTGCGTCATCATGGTGTCGTTGACTAATGTGATCCGCACTCGCTCACCTTTGGCTATATAAACCGGCGTAGACTCTTGAAACGTTAGGCCATCGAAACCCCAGATATAGCGCTCCATATTGCCAGTTAGATGCAGCTCTAATTCGCGCGTAGGCTCAGACTGCTCGTCATTAGCTTCACCAATGGAGCGCAAGTCGGCATAGGTTAAAACTCGGCGGCCGTTATTGCGCAGGTTAACGCCTGGGTCATCTAAGTTTGTTCGCGGCGAATCGACATGCATGTCGGTGCTAAAACCATATTCTGTGCTGGCATGCCTCGCTGTCGTTTTACCCGACATATCCCCCATCATGTCGCCCATGCTCAGCCATTGAATTTTATCCAGCGCCGGCACCGCTGCAGACAAGCCATCACGGATCGCTAAAGTGCCGCGAGCGAAACCTGAACGATCAATGTTTTGAGCAAATATCGTGTAGGCATTCTCGCTAGGCTCAACAAGCACATCGTAGGTTTCAGCCACGCCTATGCGAAACTCATCAACGGTAACTGGATCGACCAACTGTCCGTCAGTACCAATGATGGTGAGCTTTAAACCCGGAATGCGCACATCAAAAATCGTCTGAGCGCTGCCATTAATGAAGCGCAATCTAACCTTGTCACCTTTGCTAAAAAGCCCCGTCCAGTTCGATGCTGGATTGGTGCCATTCATTAGGTAGGTGTAGGTATGAGCTGAAAGATCCGTAAAGTCTGTCGGGTTCATCCGCATCTCAGCCCACATCTTTCGATTCTCTACCGTATCCTTCCAGCCATTCTTACGCACATCTGAAATGAAGCGCACTGCTGTCGGCATCTGATAGTTGTCGAAGTCGGACTCAGATTTGAGCTTATTCAGCAGCACCATGGGGTTTTCATCGGTCCAATCTGAAAGCATAACCACATGATCACAGTCGGCTTGGATGGTCTCGCCATCACGAGGCTCAATAACGATTGCCCCCAACATTCCTGTCTGTTCTTGAAATCCTGAGTGAGAGTGATACCAGTAGGTGCCGCTTTGCAAAATGGGAAACTGGTAGGTAAAGGTCTCTCCGGGAGCGATGCCTTTAAAGCTAATACCCGGCACGCCATCCATAGCAAATGGCAGTAAAAGCCCATGCCAGTGAATCGATGACCACTCCTTCAAGTGGTTAGTCACGTTGATAGTGACCGTATCACCCTCTTTGAAGTGCAGAACAGGCGCAGGCAAGCTGCCATTTATCACCGTAGCGACTTTAGATTTTCCAGTGTAATTGACCATTGTTCTATCAATTGCTAGATCAAAACTCTTGCCTGTTAAGTGCGGCATTAGAGCGCGACCCGTCTCATGCATGCCTGAATTTGCCCAAGCGCCAGAGCTCACTGCGAGACCCGTTACGGCAACGCCCTGAACAAACTGCCGTCTTGATAATTGATGCGCCATACAACACCTATATAGTTCTTTGAAAACACGCTAACGGTTGATTAGGAATACTGATCTTGAAGCCCTCTCAATCATTACATTTCATCGTGTGCCACCGCAGTCTCACCCTCAGCTGGTGCCGTCAGGATTTGATACTGCTCCGGCGTTAACGATGGCATTTTTTGAATAAACGCTACCATAGCCCAAATTCGCTCATCCGTATGTGAGCCACCCCACGCAGGCATGCCACTAGCCTTCACCCCATGCTTGATATACCAGAAGTGGCGTGCGGCGCGCTGCTTCGCATCAAGGTTCATCATGCGAGGAAGCGACAAGTTCGGTGGTTGTGGGTATAGGCCTGCATTCATATCAGAGGCCGTTACTCCAGGCTTCAAATGGCAGCTGGAGCACATCTCGTTATAGTCTTGGCCACCTGATAGCAGCATTTGTGGCTCCTCAAGCGATGGAGCGACAATATCCCTAGTTGCACGTTCAATAGACCGTTCACGCAAAGTTTCAAGAGCCCAATACACCGCTTTCGTGTGGGGAACATCAGCCCCCATCGGATAGAGTCCCGAATACAGAAATGCTAGACCTCCAAACACTGCAACAAAGACACCGACCACTGCGAGCTTTACATAGGTCATGACTAATCTCCTGTGCCGCAATAAATCGGCCTTACTCACACTAATTGGCTTATTTCGTAGCCGGCTTATTCATAGGCATGCTGGAGTGATCCATTTTCATGGGCATATCTTTCATGTCGCCCATCTTCATACCGTCCTTATGCATATGCTGCGACTCAGATGAATCGTTATGTTGCGCTGTGGCAGGCTTTTCTCCGCATTTCAGTAGCATGGCTTGAAGCACAGGATCATTGGGATCCATTTTCGATGTATCCATTTTCTGTATCGACTCACACTTAGCTGTTGCCTTTGCTTCAGCTGCTGCACGTGCATGCTCCGCAGGGTCATGCGCCCACGCACCTTGACTACTAAAAGCGAGCAATACCGACATTGCGAAACCACTATGCGTGAAAAAACTCATTTTCTACTCCGGAATGATTGGCGAGGCTCAAGTTCATATTTTCGATAGCCATCATCGCTCTAGCTAACCAACAACAAGGTGACGTGAAAATTACAATTCCGACATCTTCCAGACGACACTAGGTCCCACGAGGTAATCTGCCTACTAACGCAAGATAGGACCT
>NZ_CEYEMI010000052.1:0-2924 GCF_982810325.1 Paraperlucidibaca sp. | reverse complement strand
GACCTCATTATTCTAGATGTGATGCTGCCAGGGCTGGATGGTTGGTCGGTACTAGCCGCAATTAGAGCGATTGATCAGTCACTACCTGTGCTCTTTTTAACAGCTAAAGATCAAGTAGAAGATCGAATTAAAGGCATAGAGCGTGGAGCCGATGACTATCTCGTCAAACCATTTGCATTTGCCGAACTCCTTGCTCGCATCAAGGGACTGTTACGCAGAGGGCAGCATCGCGAAGAGGTTGTAATTTGTATCGCCGACCTTGAGTTAGATCTGCTTCGTCGGCGAGTGATGCGGGCAGGACAACGAATCGATTTAACGGCAAAAGAGTTCGCCTTACTGGAACTTTTTATGCGGCGGCAAGGTGAGATTTTGCCAAGATCACTGATTGCATCTCAAGTTTGGGACATGAATTTTGATAGCGACACCAACGTGATAGAGGTCGCTATTAAACGCTTACGAAGTAAGGTTGATCAAGGCTTTAGTCCGCGACTCATTCAAACAGTGCGCGGCATGGGCTATGTCTTGGAGATTAACAATGAAGAGACTGCCTAACTCGATTAGCCTACGCATCAGCTTCATTTTCACTACTTTTACAGCGCTCATTTTATTAATTATGGGCATCGTAATTCATCAGTTAGTGACACATCATTTTGAGACACAAGACCGCAGCTTGCTCGAAGGCAAAGTGGCATTGATACGAAATATACTGCAGCAAATGCCCGATAATGAATCGATGGTACTGCTGCAACTTAAAGATGCGTTAGTCGGGCATCACGGATTAGTTGTGCAAATTGAGCGACCAATAGGCACACCACTGCTTACTACCATCGCTACGCAAATACCTGACCAAGCTACTCATCAAAGCGTGGACTTGCCGCTCGCTGAATGGCAGCTGAATCATAAAAACTACCGTGGAGTAATCGCCACTCATCCACAAACAACAATGTTCATGAGCGACCGTATTGTTGTTGGTGTTGAGACCACTGGCCATA
This sequence comes from Paraperlucidibaca sp., assembly GCF_982810325.1. Classification (NCBI taxonomy): domain Bacteria; kingdom Pseudomonadati; phylum Pseudomonadota; class Gammaproteobacteria; order Moraxellales; family Moraxellaceae; genus Paraperlucidibaca; species Paraperlucidibaca sp. The sequence continues at coordinate 1,932 of NZ_CEYEMI010000052.1, read as the reverse complement.
TCCAGTTTCTGAATGAATTTCGCCAACAACTACTGCTCATTGGTGGCATAGGCACAATAAGCCTCATGCTTTTGGGATGGTTAGCGGCATGGCGTGGACTACGACCAGCCAAGTCCATGGCTAAAGTTGCAGAAGGGATATCTGCTCAGAATTTGACGGGTCGGCTTGATGTAAACAATGCACCTTCAGAGCTAAAGCCATTAGCCATTGCCTTCAATGACATGTTAGATCGGCTTGGAGTTGCGGTGATCCGGCTATCCGATTTTTCATCTGATCTTGCTCATGAGCTACGCACACCCATCAACAACCTAATGACACAAACCCAAGTGAGCCTCTCAAAGCCTCGCGAGCTGCGTGTGTATCAAGATGTTCTATCCTCCAACTTAGAAGAATTTGAGCGGCTCGCCCGCATTATCTCGGACATGCTTTTCTTAGCTAAAGCAGACCACGGCTTAAGCCTACTCAATTTACAGAAAGTAGATTTGCGACAAGAAGTCCTCGCTCTGTTCGAGTTTTACGATGCACTAGCCGCAGAGAAAGGCATGCTCCTAAATGTCTCCGGCTCTGCATTCGTACCGGGCAATAAGCTCATGCTATGTCGAGCACTGAGTAACTTGATCTCGAACTCAATCAAATATGGCAATGCACATAGCAGCATTTTGATTCAGCTAAGCGAGCAAGAAAACATCGCCGCTATATCTGTTGAAAATGAAGCAGCCACACTTTCTACAGAGCAAATATCACGCCTCTTTGATCGATTTTATCGAACAGATGCATCTCGGCAACGAACCGAGGAAGGCTCCGGCCTAGGACTGGCTATTACTAAGTCGATTGTGAATGCACATGGCGGAACAATTCAGGCTGCATCAGCCAATAACATAGTTAGATTTGATCTTACGTTCACTCAAAGTCGATAGCGCGGAAGTCTCTAGTAGGCCGAATTAGGTCCGCAAGAGCTCGGCACTATCCATACACTAAACAAATCGAGGATTTATCATGATGACCAAAAAGTTTGCTCTGTATGCAGGTGTTGCCGCAATCGCTCTTGCTGCGGGCGTCACCACACTGGCGATACAGGCTAATGAACCCTCCGAAGCATCGTCCTCTGTGGCCATCGCTGACGCATCAGGCCGAGCCATCACAATTTATAAGAGCTCTACCTGCAGCTGCTGCCAGTCCTGGGTTGAACACCTGGACACCAATGGCTTTGAGACCACCGTTGTAGATACCGACAATCTTAACGAAATCAAGCAGCAGTATGGTGTGCCTCGTGAAATGGCCTCCTGCCACACTGCACTAATCGGTGACGTGGTAATTGAGGGGCATGTGCCGGCCGATGACATCGTCGCTTACTTGGAAAATCCGCAGCCTGACACGGTAGGGCTTTCAGTACCCGGTATGGTTCAGGGTAGCCCCGGCATGGAGACAGGCAAGAAAGAGAATTACCAAGTCATCGCCTTTGGCGCCAACGGTCAGCAAAGTGTGTTCCGTGAACACAGAGATTACTGAGATGGGCAGTCAATCTCACGGCTAAAAAGTTGCGCGCAACTTTAAAACCCGCCTGAACTTACCATTATGGAAAGCTTGATCTTAAAGGTGCCGTCAGTTATGACCGCGCATTTCGACTAACTGGAGAGACACCATGCATACATTTAAAGTTTCAGGAATAGGCGGCGGTAGCTGTGTGGCGAAAATCACTGCGGCCATTCATGCACCGATTCCAACGCATCTGTCAGCGCTGCACTATCACAAGGTCAGGTATGAATTGAGTCATCTCTAGCTTATGAGCTTTTAGCTAATGCAATTAGAAGCGTAGGCTTTGATGTGCAGTAAATCGCTTGAAGGAAGCTTTCAAAATGCAAATAACGCTATCTGTTTTACTCACAATTGTTGCGATTATTCATCTTATGCCACTTGTTGGTGTCATTAGCC
>NZ_CEYEMI010000051.1:0-6641 GCF_982810325.1 Paraperlucidibaca sp. | reverse complement strand
TGCCCCGCCATCGGGATATACGCCAAATGATCGCAAAGCTCAGCCGTCAAACGGCGCAAACCACTGCCCTCAGCGCCCATCACAATCGCCACAGGTGCTTTCAAATCAGTATCGAAAAATGGCTTAGCGCCGTCCTCCAAGCTAGTACCCACAACCCATACGCCCCGCTCTTTTAACTGCTTCAGCGTACGTGCCAAGTTGGTCACCTGCATAAATGGCACCAGCTCAGCTGCGCCGCAGGCCACTTTGCGCACCACCGGCGTTAGACCAGCAGCTTTATCGCGCGGAGCAACAACAGCATGCACGCCAGCAGCTTCGGCGGTACGTAAGCAAGCGCCGAGATTATGCGGGTCGGTCACGGCGTCAAGTATCAGCAACAACGCTGGCTCAGTCAGGCCATCGAGCAATTCTGCAAGGTCATTGTCATCGCCAGGCTGGCGCTCGCGCACACGTGCCACCACGCCCTGATGTCGGCCGCCTTCTGCCAATTGATCTAGAGCCGAGCGATCACGAAAGGCCACTGTTAGGCCGAGTTGGCGGGCCATCTGTACGATAGGGTTTAAACGCGCATCTTCACGCGTGCTTAGCGCTTGCAGCTCAAGCACACGCTCGGGTTCGTTTTCCAACAGCGCTTGCACGGTGTGCAGGCCATAGATCCAAGACATTTTCGACATAATGAACTCTTACTTATTCAGCTCGTGCGGCAAGCAAATGAGCTGCCTGCCGCGCGACGTAGATAATTTGCGGGGATATTAACGCTTGCGAGTGCGCGGCTTCGAAGCGCCAGACTTGGCAGCATCCGGTTTCGTGCCTTCGCGCTTTGCGGGCTTTGTCGAACCGTCGTGAGCCGGAGCATCTGATGAAGGCTTAGTTCTGCCACCACTTCTCTTCTTCGGCGCGCTTCGTTTTACTTCAAAGCCCGACTCGTCGCTCATGCGCTCACGCATCGAGCGCTTGCCTACGCCACCACCGGTGATGAGCTGGAAGTCCATCTTACGTTCGTCGAGATTGACCGCGGCGACTTTAATCCGTACAGGCTCGCCAATGGCAAAACGCTTGCCAGTACGCTCGCCAACTAAGCGGTGGAATGTGCTATCGAACTGATAGTAGTCATCGCGTAACTGACTGATGTGCACCAAGCCTTCAACGAAGACATCTTCAAGCTCAACAAAGAAGCCAAAAGCGGTGACAGCAGCAATCACGCCGTCGAAATCTTCACCAACGCGATCTTGCATGTATTCGCACTTCAGCCACGCCATGACGTCGCGCGTGGCTTCGTCGGCGCGGCGCTCAGTCATTGAGCAATGCTCGCCGAGTGAGACCATTTGAACTTCACCTGGTAATGGCTCGACTTTGCCGCCAAATGCACCCTTGACTGCTCGACCCATACGCTGGCGCAGTGTGGTTTCTGACTCACCGGCTATGACCGAACGAATAGCGCGGTGCAGCAATAGGTCGGGGTAGCGGCGAATTGGCGACGTGAAGTGCGCATACGCCTCATAAGCCAAGCCGAAGTGGCCAATATTGTTGGGCGAATACACCGCTTGCGACAACGAGCGCAACAACATGGTTTCAATAATGCTTTTGTCTGGACGATCGGCAATTTGCTTAATCAGATCCAAAAAGTCTGATGGTGTCGGCTTTACTGATGCGGTGAAACGCAGGCCCAGAGCCTGTAACGTTACTCGAAGCTTGTTGAGCTTTTCGTTTTTAGGGCCGTCGTGATTACGGAACAAGGCCGGCACTTTCGCTTTCAAGACAAAGTTAGCGGCGGCCACGTTTGCGGCCAGCATCATCTCTTCAATCAGCATGTGAGCTTTGTTGCGAGTGACCGGCACGATGCGATCAATTTTGCGATCGCCGCCAAAGAGGATGCGAGTTTCACCGCTATCGAAATCAAGCGCGCCACGCGTTTCGCGCACGCTTCGCAGCACATTAAATAGTGCAAAAAGCGTGTGCAACGACTCCTTCACCGCTTCTGGCCAGCGCTCAGCTAAGACTTTCGCAGCCTTACCATCGGAATGGACTAAAAAGTCGCTAACTTGATCGTAGGTGGTGCGGGCCTGCGAATGCATAACGCCAGGATAAAATTTATTGCTGGTCATTTTGCCAGCCGCCGAGAAAGTGATGTCGCAAACCATGCACAGACGATCGACGTGCGGGTTGAGCGAGCACAGGCCGTTGGAGAGAATTTCCGGCAGCATAGGCACCACATGACCAGGAAAATACACCGAGTTACCGCGCGCTTTCGCTTCGGTATCAAGCTCGGTGCCTGGGCGCACATAATGCGACACGTCGGCAATTGCTACGACCAAACGGAAGCCGCCACCGCGACGCTTTTCGGCGTAAACGGCGTCATCGAAATCTTTGGCGTCTTCACCATCAATGGTCATTAGCGGCAAGTTGCGAATATCGACGCGGCCGGGCTCGGACTTAGCGGCTTCATCAACTTCGGGCGATAATGTAGCAACCTCTGTCTCAACCTTGGCAGGCCAAACGTGTGGGATGTCGTAGTTGCGCAAAGCAATATCGATTTCCATGCCCGGCGCCATAAAGTCGCCCAACACTTCAACGATTTTGCCGCAGGCGAGGCTACGGCCAGTGGGATACTCGGTGATTTCGACGTTCACAAACTGATCTTGCGTAGCACCAACTGGGCCCGGCTGGACCAAAATATCCTGAGTTAATCGTGGATTATCTGGCTGCACATAGGCGACGCCGTCTTCTTCACGGTAGCGGCCGATAACATGCTTGTAGCGACGAGTTTCCACGCGCGCAACATTGGCTTCGCGGCGACCTTTATGGTCATAGCCTGCAATGCGTACCATGGCAATATCACCATCGAAAAGTAAGCGCATTTGACGCGATGACAGCACAAGATCAGCCCCACCATCGTCAGGGATAAGAAAGCCGAAGCCATCCTTATGGCCTTGCACACGACCACGAATGAGCTCTTCGTCGCGCAGCGGCTGGTACGAGCCACGGCGATCGGACTGGAGCTGGCCATCGCGACTCATAGCGATGAGGCGGCGGCGCAAAGCCTCTACACGCTCATCGTCGAAAAAGCCGAAGTGCTTGGCGAGTTGCGGATGCGTCAGCGGCTTACCCAATTCCTCGAGCGTGGCTAAAATTAGCTCACGGCTAGCAACCGGATTATCGTAACGCTCGGCCTCACGGTCGGCGTGTGGATCATCGGCTGGTGTGGTATTTGGGGGCTGAACAGGCATAAGCAATCTCAATAATTTTGGCTATTCTACACCAAGACAGTTGACAGCTCCGACTCGCCTCACTATATTTCGCGCCTTCATCTGCCCAGATGGTGAAATTGGTAGACACGCCAGCTTCAGGTGCTGGTCCTCGCAAGGGGGTGGAGGTTCAAGTCCTCTTCTGGGCACCATATAGATGCATGAACATGCTCCAGCATGACCTGAATATCCTTTAAAACCGGCCACTTAGCCGGTTTTTTCGTTTCTGCTATACACAAACATTAACCATCATTGGCATACATAAGCCTCTTGCTTCGTGTATGCCACCTTGTATGCTAGAAAAAATTCTAACATTGGCATACAAGAATGAAGCGATCTGAAATCAAACGACGCCCACTGTCTGATACCACTCTTTATGGGCTAGAGCCCGAGGAGAAGGTATATAGGGAGCATGATGGCAGCGGGCTTTATTTGCGTGTTAAACCCAATGGGGCCAAGTCTTGGGAGCTACGCTACAAAAAGCAAAGCGGCGCTTGGTCGTGGCTTGGTATTGGTAGCTTCCCAGAAGTCGGAGGAAAGCTAGCTAGATCTAAAGCTCGTGACTTTATTATTTTAATTTCTACTGGCGTAGACCCAATTGAGCACAAAACTGCAAGCGCATCTGCTGCTGAAAAAGCTAGAGCCTCGACTTTTCGTGCCATTGCAGAGCAGTGGTATGAGAAAAAAGTAACTGATGGCAAAGCTGCCACTACTCTTCATAAGGTTCGTCAGTATCTTGATAAAGATATGCTGCCCAGTCTCGGCAACAAACCTATTTCTAGTATTTCTAGACAAGACTGCATGCGCCTCCAGGAGGCCATAGAGAAGCGAGGGGCTCATAATGTCGCTAAAAAAACTCGTGGGTGGTTAAACCAAATTTTCACCTACGCTATTGCTCAATCACTGATTGAGATGAACCCAGCAAGCGCACTGCTAATTGTTGCGGCTGCCTCGCCGACGCCAAAACCGCACCCGCACCTACTTGAACCCGAACTCCCTGACTTCTTAAGAAAGCTTCGCCAAAGCACATCCCGAATGACTATACGAACAGCAGCATGGATGGTTTTACTTACCGGCAATCGCCAAGACCCAACTCGTCATGCCGAATGGTCTGAAATTGATCTTGAAAAAGGCTTGTGGACAGTACCGCCACACAAAATGAAATCAAAGAGAGCTCACATCAGCCCTTTACCACGCCAATTAGTGGACATGCTAAAAGCATTACAGCTCATTTCAGGACGAAGTCGCTGGGTTTTCCCTGGTGACGGTTCAAAAAATCCAGTTATTAGTGACGTTGCCCTGAATAAAGTGTTCAAGAGCTTTGGCTACAAAGGCAAGATGGTTGCTCATGGCAGCCGCCATACTGCTAGCACTCTACTTCGTGAGCATGGCTGGCATAAAGATTTTGTCGAAGCACAGCTTGCCCATAAAGAGACGGGCATCTCAGGTGTTTATAATATGGCAAGCTATCTCGATCAGCGCATAGTGATGATGCAGTGGTATGCGGATTGCTTAGAGGCCCTTGAAAATGGGCACACTAAGCCGCCTATATTGCAGACCTAAATACCCTGCATACTTCTGACCTGCTCAAACTTGAACTTATTCAGCTTGAGGTGGCAGCTGCGTATTCTGACCGCTTGCACGAGCTCTAGCAGCCAACTCTTGTGCGTAACTATAACCATAAACCTCTTTTGGCTTCACATCGAAAATATCAATGCCTCGGTAGACATCTTGGCCTTTAACCGTCTCTTTGCTCTTTGCCAAAACAATGTAGTCGCCTACACGGTAGCTATATCCTTTGCGATCAAATCGAACGACAACCCATTCAGACTTGTAGGGGATTTGCGAGTCGTTGTAGTTCACATTAAAAACACGAACGGTATAGAGGTCTTTATCAATCGGCTTCCCGAACTTGTCATAAAAAACACCACTAATACCGCCCACAATACTGCCGACAATACCGCCTACGACTGACTGACCTAATGAGCCACCACTCATAGCCGTACCCATAGCACCGGCGTCTCCACCAATTGCAGATCCAGCAGAGCCACCGCGCCCACCACCATAAAGCGCCATAGATCCAATACCGACGATCCGCATTGGATTTTTCTCTCGCTCCATGAGTCGCCCTGGCATCCAGTTATTATTCAACGGGCGATACTCGTTGAGTGTTTTCTGAGAGGCGCAACCAACCATAGATGAAAGTGCTAGCGTTAAGCAGACTGTTAATACTAATGCTTTCACAAAGTAATCCTTTCCAATAAGCATGCTTTGATATGTTGTCAGCAGCGAGCTTTCCGCCCTCTGCACATCTGGAAATTATTCTTCATTTGTCATGCCTTTTTCAAGCTAGTGCCATTTACTTCTGAACACTTCAACTTCTTGCACATCGAGCAGCATGGCCAAGCTTCATAGGTAACCCATGTACGTGAAAGTAACTGGCCTCAGGCACACCTTGCCCACCACAAAGGTACACATCGCGTATGCACAGATTTGGCATGTTTTCGCATACCCCAAAAGGGGCGTATTTGGCCGAAAACTAAAGCGCCAACGAAATCCTGAATCCACTGTGAACTTATTATGCCGTCGACATCCCCAAACCCCCTCTAAAACGCCTCTAATTCGAGCCAATTTTAGGGTGATTTCGACACAATCTGGTGTGCGCACTCCGCATTCAAAGTTGTGCCTACACCTGGGAGGCGGGGTAGTGCCACAAACAGACTGAACCAATGAGACCTGTGCTATCGCATTTGGTCGTGGCCTTCGCCTCTCCCGTATTGCTCGCTATTACTATTGGTTGAATTATCTCTGAGTGAATGCCCTCTCGCATTCTGGCATCGGTGTTGGGTTCTCAGCAGTGGCCGCGTGATAATGGCATTGCTGCCCTTCGCTTCACGCATCCCTGCGCTACGCTGATTTGAATAATCGGTCTGATGCTATGACTGGCGTTGTTGTTTCTATCGCATTGATCGGTGTCTACGCACCTCACTCATTTGCTCGATGACTCTATTGGCTAATTGGTCACTGCGGTAATAACTCCCGCGCTCACTCTAGGTGTGGGCTAGGATTATCTAGGATGAATTAAGGCGAGTGATTCGCTATTGGGTTAATCGGCATTGATGAATTACCTAGATTCTGTATTAAGCCTAGGTATCGGTAATGGGCGGCCTGATTAAGACCTTGGGCTGCTTATTGCCATTAGCCAAAGCGTGTCCGTGCATCCCTGCACTCCCACTTGCACCTTCGGTCGCAGCGTTGAGCGAAAGCCATTTATTTTTTCTGAAAGGCCATAGGCAGATTGGCGTGTGTGCGTTCTAACCCTTATGCGTCCTTACCCAACCTTGTAGTGGTCTAATGATTTCGGACACCAACTTAGGCGAAAATGATCGCCATAGA
>NZ_CEYEMI010000050.1:0-6710 GCF_982810325.1 Paraperlucidibaca sp. | reverse complement strand
CGCAGTCGAGCAGCGACTTTCTCGCACTCAAACGCGCTATCGAGCAAGGCGGCGTGAACCAAGGTAAGCGCATCCCAGTGAAACTAACATTGAGCGATGGCCGTACTTATGAGCATGCCGGCAGTGTCGCATTCTCAGAAAGCACAGTAGACCCCAGCACCAATAGCATCACCCTACGCGCTCAATTTCCTAACCCCGATGGTCAGCTATTACCCGGCTTATTTGTCCAAGCTGAAGTCGCTCAAGGCCAGCAGCAAGGTGTGTTAGCGCCGCAACGTGCATTGAGCCGAAACCCACAAGGCGATGCCACTGCGATGGTGCTCGACCAAGACAATAACGTGCAGCCACGCGTGGTGAAAACTTCGCGCGCCATTGGCGATAAATGGCAGGTCGTGGAAGGCCTGCAAGCGGGTGATCGCCTTGTAGTTGATGGCTTGCAAAAAGCTCGGCCAGGTAGCGTAGTAAAGCCCGTGCCATTTACGGGAGATCAGCTGGTAGAAAAAGCTCCAGCTAAATCTGATGAAGCTGACACCGCAGCAGAAAAAACCGCCGCACCATCAGCAGCCAAAAAGGCGGAGTAAGTCATGTCACGTTTCTTTATTGACCGGCCTATTTTCGCCTGGGTCATCGCCATTCTCATCATGTTCGCCGGCATATTATCGATAGAAAATTTGCCGGTTTCGCAATACCCAAGCATCGCTCCACCATCCATTAGCATCAGCGGTAGCTACCCCGGCGCTTCGGCAAAAACCGTCGAAGACTCGGTGACTCAGGTTATCGAGCAAAAAATGCAGGGCATCGATGGCCTGAGCTATATGTCATCGAGCAGCGATGCCAATGGCAGCGTCAACATCACGCTCTCATTTGTCAGCGGCACCGACCCCGATATTGCTCAAGTGCAGGTCCAAAATAAGCTGCAGCTGGCCTTGCCACTTTTGCCCGATGAAGTGCAACGCAGCGGCCTGCGCGTGGCAAAAGCTACCCGCAACTTCCTGCTCGTGGTTGGCTTCGTTTCTGAAGATGGCTCGATGAGCCAATACGATTTAGGCGACTACGTTTCCGCCAACCTTATTGACCCCTTGAGTCGGGTGAAAGGCGTTGGTGATACTCAGCTATTCGGCGCTCAATACGCCATGCGCATTTGGTTAGACCCTGCGAAGCTGGTGAGCTACAAGCTAGTACCGGCCGATATTATCGCGGCCATTCAGGCACAAAATACGCAAGTCTCCGCTGGCCAACTAGGTGCTACGCCTAGCGTGCCCGGCCAACAACTCAATGCCACCATCACCGCACAAAGCCGCCTGAAAAATGCCGAGCAGTTTCGCAATATCCTGCTAAAAACTCAGGCCAATGGCGCCACAGTATATTTGCGCGATGTCGCTCGCGTTGAGCTTGGCAGCGAAAGCTACAACACCATTGCTCGCTTTATGGGCAAGCCTGCTACCGGCATGGCGATCAAAATGGCCACTGGCGCCAATGCGCTAGAAACTGCGCGCTTGGTGAAAGAGCGTGTGGCCGAACTATCGCCATTTTTCCCCGCTGGCATGAAGGCAGTATTCCCCTACGACACCACACCATTCGTGAAACTGTCGATTGAGGAAGTGGTGAAAACGCTGATCGAGGCCATAATTTTGGTGTTCTTGGTCATGTTTTTATTCTTGCAAAACTTTCGTGCAACTCTGATTCCCACACTCGCCGTGCCAGTGGTATTGCTCGGTACTTTTGGCGTGCTTGCGGCCTTTGGCTATTCGATCAACACCCTCACCATGTTCGCTATGGTGCTGGCCATCGGGCTCTTGGTCGATGATGCTATTGTCGTGGTCGAAAACGTTGAGCGCGTGATGCGTGAAGATGGCCTTAGCCCTGTTGAAGCCACGCGAAAATCCATGTCGCAAATAACTGGCGCATTGATCGGCATCGCTCTCGTGCTATCGGCCGTATTTGTCCCGATGGCATTTTTCGGCGGCTCCGCAGGCGTCATTTATCGCCAGTTCTCCATCACCATCGTCTCTGCCATGGTGCTCTCTGTCATCGTTGCACTAGTACTCACACCGGCACTTTGCGCAACCTTGCTAAAACCTATCCACGGTCATGAGCACGAAGCGAAGACTGGCTTTTTTGGCTGGTTCAACCGCCACTTCGAGCGTGGCAGCGATGGCTATAAAGGCATCGTTGCAGGCTTGCTGAAAAAGCCTAAGCGCTGGTTGGTATTTTATGTGCTGATCATCATCGGTTTGGTGGCGCTATTCGTGAAACTGCCCACTTCATTTTTACCAGAAGAGGATCAGGGCTTTATGTACACGCTGATTCAGTTACCGGCAGGCGCGACGCAAGAGCGCACGCTGGCAGTGTTGAAGCAAGTTGAGCATCACTTTTTAGAGACTGAAAAAGACAATATCGAGTCGATGTTTGGTGTCGTTGGTTTTAGCTTTGCCGGCAGCGGCCAAAACGCCGGTCTAACCTTCGTGCGCTTTAAAGACTGGTCTGAGCGCACAGGCGAAGGGCAAAGCGTCAACGCTGTGGCTGATCGTGCGCGCGCTGCATTTAGCAAAATTCGTGATGGCATGGTCTTCCCTATCGTGCCACCAGCGGTGCGTGAACTCGGCAATGCCGGTGGCTTCGATTTGCAGCTGAAAGATCAAGGCGGACTAGGTCATGAAGCCTTGATTGCTGCGCGTAATCAGCTCTTAGGCATGGCGGCGCAAAGCCCAGTCATTGCTGGCGCTCGCCCCAATGGACAAGAAGACACACCGGAATATCAGCTCGATATTGATGCGCAAAAAGCCGCCGCACTCGGCATTAGCTTAGGCGACATTAACAGCGTACTGAGCACTGCTTGGGGTGGCCGCTACGTCAACGACTTCATCGATCGTGGCCGCGTTAAACGAGTCTATGTGCAAGGCGATGCGCCCTCACGCATGCTGCCATCGGACCTTGAGCGCTGGTTTGCTCGCACCAAAACTGGTGAGATGGTGCCGTTCTCGGCCTTCGCCACCGCGCATTGGGGCTTTGCCTCGCCGCGACTCGAGCGCTACAACGGCCAGCCATCGGTAAACATTCAAGGTAGTCCTGCGCCGGGCTATAGCTCAGGCGAGGCCATGGATGCGATTGAAGAAATAATCGGCAAGCTACCCGCCGGCATTGGCTTCGAATGGACCGGTGTATCTGAGCAAGAGCGCAGCACTAGCGGCCAAGCTCCTATCCTCTACGCTATCTCTCTGCTGGTGGTGTTTCTCTGCTTAGCGGCGCTGTATGAGAGCTGGTCGATTCCATTTGCCGTCATGCTTGTGGTGCCGCTTGGCGTGGTTGGCGCGTTGTTGGCGACACAGCTGCGTGGCTTGAGTAACGATGTCTACTTCCAGGTCGGCCTACTCACCACCATTGGTTTGGCAGCGAAAAACGCCATCTTGATTGTGGAGTTTGCGAAAGAGCTGCAAGAGGCTGGGCATGAGTTAATGGATGCCACACTGACTGCCGCACGCCAGCGTTTACGGCCTATTCTGATGACATCTCTGGCCTTCGGCTTGGGCGTGATGCCATTGGCCACCAGCCAAGGCGCAGGCTCAGGCTCGCAACATGCCATTGGCACAGGCGTACTTGGCGGCATGGTCAGCGCCACGGTATTGGGCATGTTTTTTGTGCCGCTATTCTTCGTCTTGGTCCGTGCACGTTTTAGTAAGCAAACACTCGTTACCGCTAAAGATTCTTCGGCAAAACCTGTTGCTAGTGACTCGGAGACGCCGTCATGAACCCTCGTTTAAGTATTCTTTTAGCCGCCTCCATGATGGCCTCTGGCTGTAGCTTATTGGCGCCAAACTACGAGCGTCCGCTGCTACCAATCGCCGAGCAATGGCCAGCCGACATAAACAGCAGCGCCGATGGTCGCGAGATCAGCCAATGGCCATGGCAGCAAGTCATCCTTGAGCCCCGCTTGCAGGCAGCGATTAGCCTTGCGCTAGAAAATAACCGTGACGCACGCATCGCTGCATTGCAGGTGACTCGTGCTCGTGCGGTCTATGGCGTGGGTCGCAGTCAGCTATTTCCTAGCATCGATGTCTCTGGCACCAGCACTAACTCGCGGATCAGCTCATCAAGTAGTGGCTTTAGCGGCATTTATCGCCAGCAGCAAGTTGGCGTAGGCATCAGCAATTTTGAGCTGGATGTCTTTGGCCGTTTAAGCAACTTAAGCGACAGCGCGCGCGAGCAGTATCTCTCCACTAGCGATGCTCAACGCAGCATCGCCCTGAGTCTGATTTCTGAAGTCGCCAATGCTTGGCTAACACTGGCCGCCGATGCCGAGCAGCTCACCCTCGCCGAGCGCACGCAGCAGGCACGCCAAGAGGCCTTCGACATCATCACTGAGCGCGATAAAGCCGGTGTTGGCTCACGCTTAGACATCACCGCCGCCGAAAGTAGCTTGCAAGTGGCCATAGCCAGCGCGGCTGAACTGCGTGCATTGGTCGCGCAAGATCAAAATGCGCTGAGCTTATTGCTCGGTACACAGCTGCCCTCAGAACTTGCGCCCACGCAGCTGCCCAGCCAAGCCACCATCGATGCCCTGCCCGCAGGCATCCCTGCCGAAGTCTTGGTTGCACGGCCAGATGTGATGTCGGCCGAGCATGTGCTGAAAGCTCGTTATGCCGATATTGGCGCAGCCCGCGCAGCATTCTTCCCGAGCATCTCACTCACGGCCAGCACCGGTAGCGCGAGTACAGAGCTTTCGGGCTTATTTGATGGCGGCACGCGGGTCTGGAGTTTTGCGCCGCAAATTCGCATTCCGCTGTTTACCGCTGGGCGCAACTTAGCGAATTTACGCATCAGCCAAGCCGATCGCGACATTGCTGTGGCGCAATATGAGAAAACCGTGCAAACGGCCTTTCGTGAAGTTGCCGACGCTTTAGCGACGCTGAGCACACGCGATGAGCAGCGCGATGCGCGCCGTGCCATTGCCAAAGCCAATGACGAGCGCCTGAGCCTGACACAAGCACGCTACGACGCCGGTCTCGATAACTATCTATCCTTGCTCGATGCTCAGCGCGAAGCCTTTAGCAGTGCGCAAGATCGCATTCGTGCCGAGCTCGCGCATCAGGCAGCGATCATTACCCTGTATAAAGCCCTAGGTGGTGGAACGGCTGTGCCGCCTCCAACTCAAACGCCAGCGCCAACAGACGACGCTCCTCGCCCCTAGCGCCAGACAGCTGCACGGCAATCGGCAAACCTTCTGCCGTGCGGCCCATGGGCATCGACAGCGCCGGCGTGCCGGCGGCATTGTTTAATGGCGTAAAGCTGACGTAGTTGCGCAGGCGCTCAAACAGCGACTCAAATGACTGCACTGGCGACAAATGCCCGAGCTTCGGCGTGGTGTGCGACAGCACCGGTGAAAGCAGCACATCACAGTTGCGAAAGATTTCCGCATAATCATTGGCTACGCGCTTCATGCCCCAAAGCATCATCGGCGTACGCCACATATTTTTCCGATAATACTGCGCCAAACCTTGAGTGAGATTATCCGTCTGAGTTTTATCGAAATCGGCACCCAATAGCTTGTGGCCAAAAGTGCTGAGCAAATACGACAACATGCCCCAATACTGGCTGAAGTCATCAGCAAAGCTTTCGCGGATGGGTAGCTTGATGAGCTCCACGCTATGGCCTAGACCTTCAAGCACGCGCGCAGTCGTCTCAACTGTCTCACGCGTAGCAGCATCGGTGGCCTGGCCGGTGATCGAGTCAAGCACTAGACCAATGCGCATGCGCTTATTTTCCGGCCCCGTGACATGCCCAACCGGCGACATTTTCTTGCCACGATAATGCTGCTCCATGGCATGCATAAATTCGGCGGTATCGCGCACACTACGCGTCACAACACCTTCACTGACAATATTAACGGGCAATATGGCCGCTGCCTCACCATCAATAAAACGTCCACGCGTAGGCTTTAAGCCAATCAAGCCACAGGCTGCAGCTGGGATGCGAATTGAGCCACCACCATCGTTTGCATGCGCTATTGGCACCACGCCAGCAGCAACCAATGCCGCCGAACCGCCTGAAGATGCACCAGCTGAATAATCCAAGTGCCATGGGTTCGGTGTTGCAGGACGGCTTTTGAACTCAGTTGAGGCGTTAAAACCAAACTCTGGCAAATTACTTTTGCCGAGCACATTCATGCCCGTGCTTAAAAAGTGCGTAGTGAAGGCGCTATCTTTTTTTGCTGGATGCGAACCAACAGCAAGCGAGCCTTGGCGCGTCGGCAAGCCCTGCATATCGGTATTGTCTTTGATGAAAGTTGGAATGCCAGCGAAGGCGCCTGAGTGCGACTGCTGGGCATTGCGGCGAGCAGCATCATACGTTGGCAACACGATGGCATTGAGCGTGGCATTGACCTGCTCAGCGCGAGCAATGGCCGCCTCAGTAAGCTCTAGCGCAGAAACCTCGCCACGCTGCAAACGCACGCGTAACGCAACGGCGTCGTCCAGGCCGAGCGCATCGTCGGTGGTGAAGGCGTGACATTGTTTGGATGAAGGCATGGATGTGGCGCTCCTTATTTTTATAGGCCGACTAATGTTTGAATCTAGCAGATATTATTGGCCTCAATTAACTAATAGTTTTTCCAGCACAAACAAAAACGCCCCAGCATAAGCTGAGGCGTTTTTGTGTCATATGGCGCAGCGGACGGGACTCGAACCCGCGACCCCCGGCGTGACAGGCCGGTA
>NZ_CEYEMI010000049.1:2960-7693 GCF_982810325.1 Paraperlucidibaca sp. | reverse complement strand
AAAGCAAAAAGCCCCAGCGTGAGCTGAGGCTAAGTGCTTGTTAAATATGGCTCCCGAACTGGACTCGAACCAGTGACCCAAGATTAACAGATCCTTTCCCACGTCTGCATTTGGCTGCATTAGCCTGTATTTATGCGGGTTTCAGAGTATCAAGTTAGCATCCGTACGCACTAAAAACCATCTGTTTTGTCACATGGGTTTGGCAACTTTGCCAAGAAATGACCCAATGATGCAAAGCGCAAATATATCAATAGATGACAAGCTATCTCAGTCTGCAAGTTAACTTGTCAGTACCCTTTTCAGAACCCTCTGCTCGGCTACCATTTTCTTTGGCACTGCCTGCTCAGCCTTATTGAGCAGCGCGCATTGCTGCCAATAGATCGCTTGCAGGCAGAACTGGCAGTAATAGTCGCGATGGAGCATCGCCACCGACAGACACAACGTTTAATCCGGGCACTGGCAGCATATACGTGGCAGCGCCGGTTAAATACACGCGTAGTCGATGGCCTGCTTGAAAGCGATTGCCGATAGGCCAAAACTCTACGTGATACTTTCTATTTTGCATCGGTAGCGCGTAAGACTTCTTACTGAAATCTGCATATGGCTGCACGACTTCGCCAGAACTATCGCGCACAGTGCGCTCCTCAACAAGCTTAGGATAGCCGGCTCGCAGGCGACCAACAGCTACCGGATGAGCGCTGCCATCTGGCCATACATCAGCGATTACCGCTTGAATATCACCGTCGGGCAACAGCATGGATAAGTACACTTCTAGGCTAGCGGGGCCCACCACATCGACATCCTTAGTCAATACTGGCGTGGTGTAGGTCAGCGATAGCGGCTCCATCAGCGCCAGCTCGGTCAGAAATGGCAGCGCGCTAAATAGGGGAGCGCCGGCACCATAAATTGTCGCCGTGGTGTTGGGATCGGTAGCGGTCGGCAATGATGTGAGCGCAGGATAAGGCTGCAATGCTTTCTTTTTTATTGGCGCCGGAGCTAACTTTCCGTCGTTGATAGACTTTGCGCCACCGCCGCGACTGGCATCGAAATACAGCGACTGCCAACGTGTGCCGGGCACCGGCCAATCTGTTGCATCGATTTTTGTAAATTGGCCATCTAGCGATGCTTTATAGCTACCGTGGCCAACCAGCATCTGCACCTTCGGCTCTTTATCGATACCGTTTTCAATGCCTAGCAAATAGCGATCAAACCAGCGCTTATATTCTACGAATGGGTCAGGCCCATTTTTCGGAAAGCCATCGTGTGCGCCAAAAACTCGCAAATGAACGGGCACGCCAAGATCACGCAGCATCTTATAGCTTTCGAATGGCCCGCGTGATTCGACATCATAAAACCCAGTGTCCGCCAGCACAGGAAACACATTTGGCCCAGGCCGTTGTGTGCGTGCCTGCCAGTAGGCATCCTCAGATTGGTGCAGCAAAAGTGCATTTGGCAAGAGGTCGAGCAAGAAGCCCAAGCCAGACTCTAGCAAGTCAATTGGCACTGGATTTGCCATCATTCGATCGGGCAGACTCGCTAATAATGGCGCGCCGACACCAAAACCTACGGCAATAGCGGGCAATATGTTTTGCATGCCGCCAGGAAAAAGCAGATCTCGATACAGATCGTTAGTGCCAGCCATGAGCGCAGCGGCATCTACGCACGCTAGCGGCAAATGCATGGAGTTATAGACAGCTATAGCGCTAGCCGAAAAACCATACAAACCAATGTGGCCATTACTCCAAGGCTGATCGCAGGCCCACTCGAGAAACTCGGCAACATCTAATTGATCGCGCGGGCCAACGGCGCTCCAAACGCCTTGGCTGGAGCCTGTGCCTCGAGCATTAACAAACACATGATTGTAGGCGGGGCCGAAGTCGGGCACGGCCGAGCCTGAGCCGTAGGGGCTGAACTCAATAATAAGTGGACGCGGCTTTAGCTCATCAGCAGCGGTGATAATTGCTTGAAGTTTTTTACCGTCGCTGGCCTTAAACGTTACCGTTTTCTTAACTTGCGTCGATGGAACTTCTGGCTCGGGATCTGTGACGGGATCTGTGATTGCGGCTAGTGGCGCTTTTGGCGTGGAGGACTCACCACCACAACCTACTAAAAAAAGCGTAACTGTACCGGCCAAAGCCCACCGTAAAATTTGCATATAGCCTCCAGACACTTTTATCGGGAAAGCCCGTAGTTTGTGTTTCAGCATATGCCTAACCGCCTTTTCCGCAGGGCTTGAAACGAGACAGAAATGATATCTAATTCGGACACCGATCATCGTTTCCACCTAGATGGAGTTATCATAAGCCATTATAAAATCAAAGTTTTTTGTTAAACTGCAAGCCCAATATATGCGCATGACTGTCGTAGAAACGACCACGAAAAGTACCACCATCGGCAGTACATTCACTCGCCCCCTGTGCCGCCGAGCCTTCGTAGTAAGTGCCAGTGCAGCGTTCGTGATAATTCGAAATGCCGGGCATGATGTACATATAGCTATAGGCGAAATCGATGGAGGTATTTTTATCGACTTCGTAACCAAGGCCTACCGAGGTCATCCAGCGATCATTATCCGCAAGGCCGGGATGGCGACCCGTTGGTCCAGAAATAGGCGTTTGGTCAAATTGAAGGCCGGTACGCAGCGTGAGCTTGTCGTTCCAGTGATAGTTAAAACCTACCGCCGCCGTAAACGAGTCGCGCCAGTTTTGCGCAAGCACGACCGGCCCTTGCTTGGTGTCGGTTGTTTGATTGATAAGCTCGACGCTCAAACTTTCAACCACCGAAGACTTATTAAACGTGTAGCTCATCATCATGTCTAAGCGATCGTTTAGCTCGGTAAAAAAGCCAATATTGAGCTTAGATGGGATGGTGAAAACCAACCTTGCGTCGACATCCGGACGATAGTATTCGCTAAGGAATGCGGGCAAATCTCCGGTCACCACATTGCCCAGTTCACTAGCTCGAAGATCAGAGAAATCCCAATCTAGCTCGCCATTCATGCGCACATCCGATGCCGAGCGATAGGAAACACTGAGTCGTGATTTATCGCTCATCTGGTACATATAGCCCAAGTTCCAGCCATAGCCCAAGCCGTAAACCTCGACGGTTGCGGATGACGTACTCGTTGGATCAGTAAGGCTGACGTTATTAAGAGCAGGAATTAAAACATCATTAAATTGCCCCAGAGTTGGCACGCCACCACCCGCAAACAAAGGAATAAGCAAATCCTTCACTCCTGCCGGCACAAATTGAGCAATGCCTTCCAATAATGGAGCTAGCTCATCAACGGGCAGCGGACTGCCTAGGTCGCCATTTAGTTTTTCAATTAATCCTTTATTGTTATTAATAATGGACTTAAACAAATATGGCGCAATTTTATTAACATCGATAGGTTTTTTGAATTTCGCATGACCAAGGATTGCTGATACGCCGAAGCCGATGCTGTGCTTATCATCAAAGCGAATAGACATCGATGGGTTAATATTGATCGTCTCAATCGCGACGCTGTCAATGAAATATCGGCCAAACCAATCACTCTTGTAGTTCAAGTTTCCGCCGCCTGGCGAAAAAACACCAATGCCTAAGCTAATGCTGTCGTTGTACGGCGTCGTAGCAAAAAGAGCACCTACTGGCAGCACGGCAGGAAAAATACCGCCGGGCTGAGGGCCAACAGCAGGCATTGCGGGCTTGGGATTAGCAGCACTCATGCAATCGTATTTACTGCAGTCTGCCGTAGGCCCGGTATCTGGCGCCTGCCCCATATCTTGAGCGCGCGTGGTGCCCTTATTTTCCACCTTGGTTGATGCCGCAATTAGCGCAAATGGCTGAGACACGTTGGTGCCACGCAGGCGCGCCATGCCAGCAGGGTTATAAAACAACACCGATGCGTCATTTGCCTCGGCAGAGTTCGCATTCGACGTACCTTGGCTGCTGATTGCAATGACTGGGACTTCAGCACCCGCAGACCATACGAATGATGAAGCACCTAAAGCTAGTGGCAAAAATAGCCCACTAAGTACGCGATAATGAGTACTCACTTTGCTCACCTCTTATTTTATTTTTATTGTTGAGCTTTGTTAATTAGCTGTGCTTTTCAGCAAGCAAGCGCACTTGGCGATTCAGCAAACGCATCACTAACTCATAAGGCAGTGCAAACTTGCACTGGAACCAATACCCCACCCGAATATCTGGCGAAGTGAAAACCATATAGCGGTTATTTTTAATGCCTTTCAAAATAGCCTGTGCCGCCTTTTCTGGCGTTACTGCATGGCGCTGGAATCGCTTCACGGTCGCCTGAACTTCAGGGTTACTGCGATCAACACCAACGATATTGACGGAGCCAACCAGCGGCGTGTTGACCGCGCCAGGGCAAACCAAACTCACGCCAATGCCATGCTTAGCTAGGTCAAAACGCAGCACCTCAGAAATGCCGCGCACGCCAAATTTGCTAGCGCTATATGCCGCATGCCACGGCAAGCCAAACAGCCCCGCCGCCGATGACACATTAACGATATGACCGCCGCGTCCGGCCTCTATCATTTTCGGCACAAAGCTTTCTAAGACATGAATCGGGCCCATCAAGTTGATCTCGATGACTTGGCGCCAGTGCTCATGCTGTAGGCGGTCGATGCTGCCCCAAATGGAAATGCCGGCAATATTCATCAGCACGTCCATGCTGCCGTGTACGCTGTGAATATCACGCGCAAAAGCACAAACCGCGTCATAATCAGCAATAT
>NZ_CEYEMI010000049.1:0-2950 GCF_982810325.1 Paraperlucidibaca sp. | reverse complement strand
GCGCCAGTGATTAAGCATTTTTTACCTTGCAGACTAGACAGCTTCATGGCCGATAACTTCCTACTGAAAACAAACAATTGCCAATTATCTTGCCCGTGCTAGCGTCATTTGCACGTAGCTTATTCGGCCAAAAAATGCACCTATATAAGCCAGCACCATTTTCTCCCTCGGCTTATGGCAAGATCAGGCACAAGAGGCAGCAAGCGCTAAAACTAATGGAGCAACGGCATGTCCAATGCGCTAGAAGAACCGACCCAAGGCTGGATATCCGCTCGCCACGTTCAACATCTCGTGGCCTCGGGCGATAACACCGGACTGCCCATCGACCTATTGCTCGAAGAGGCTGGTTTATCGCGTAAAGACTTTGCCAATGTCGACGACCACGTCTCGGTGGCGTCACTTGAGCGCTTATTAGAGGTGTCGACGCATTACTTCTCCGATCCCATTCTTGGTCTGCATGTTGCGCAAGAAATTCAACCCGCCACCTTCGGCTTGCTCGGCTATATCGCTCAGGCTTGCCCACGCTTTTCCGACGTGCTTGCTGCTGTGACACGCTATAACGGCCTGCTCAGCGACATCGGTGACTCCTCCATCAGCTTTGCCCCAGGCGCCGTGCATTTGCAGTGGGAGTGCCTGGCTGGTGGATCACTATTTCGCCGTCATGTCAGCGAATATATTTTGGGCGCATTCGTGGTGCTGACTCGCTTGCTCATTCCAGAGCAGAAGTCATTATTTTCAGCAATCCATTTTCGTCATGAAGCGCCAGCACAAGCTCGCCTGCTATTGGACTACCAAACATTTTTTCAATGCCCGGTGTATTTCAGCGCACCACGCTCAGCTGTCGTCATGCCGGCTTCGATTTTGAAAGTTCCGCTGCGCCATGGCGATGCCTTTATGAAGGAAATGCTCGAGCGCCATGCCTTGCAGCAGCTTGAGCAGCGCAGCAAAGAGCACTCGATCGAAGAGGCAGTCTGCCAACTTATGCTCGCCATGTTGCACGATCGCTTGCCAGATAAAGAGCAAATTGCCGCACAGTTGGGCATGAGCAGTCGCAGTCTGCATCGCAAGCTGCAAAAAGCTGGCACCACTTATAGCGAGCTGCTCGATCGCGTCAGGCTCAAAGTGGCACACGAGCATCTCGATGCAGGAAAAATACCGCTAACCGAAGTGGCCGAGGCTCTAGGCTTTAGTACACGCCAGGCATTTATGCGTTGGTTTAAAGGCCAAACGGGAGAGACCACAAGCAGCTATCGCGAGCGCCAACAAACGCCAATTACGGAGTAGCCTTCATGACTAATGATTTTCTGCAGCCACCACAAGGTTGGCTAACACCCTCATCGGCGCGCCTGCAAGTACCAGCGCCAGCCCAGCGTGGCTTAGTATTTCGCACGATCTCTAAGGTTTCAGCACTTTTTGGCCGCCAGCAAGTGCCTGATATTTTCACCGTGATGCACATAAACCCAAGTTTGTTTTGGCCTTGGCTACTGTTTGCATCGCGCCTGATGCCTTTTGGTCGCTTAAGTGGGCGTGAGCGCGAAATGGTCATTCTACGCACGGCATGGAACTGTCGCAGCCGCTATGAATGGGGTCAGCACGTTGAACTCGCCTTGCGCGCCGGCGTTAGTGGCGATGACATTGTGCAACTCACAGGTGAGCCAAGCTCCGTCAGTGATCGCTGCATACAAGCACTTATACAGGCCTGCAATGAGCTGTGTGAAAGCAGCCACCTTTCCGATGGCACTTGGGGCTTACTCGCCGAGCACTATGATGAGAAACGGCTAATTGAAATCATTCTGCTAATTGGCCACTACCGTATGATTGCTGGCTTTCTAAATGCTAGCGGCCTTACTTTAGAGCCCAATATTGAAGCGACTCTGCAGGATTTTTATACGCGATTAAAAGTGAAAAGGACCTAGTCTGCTAGGGTACTGACAAGTTAACCTCCAGGCACAGCAAAATTGCCCCTTGCGCCTCTAAGCAACCACTGATCTCCACGTTGCAAACGCAGCTGTCCTGCTCCGGCGATAATGACTTGCTGAAGTTAGATGCCTTCCAAGATTGAATAGATTAGATACTGCAGCATGATTCGTTAGAAATAGTTGGGCCTGGCTCGGAGACTTGAACCGTCGCATTCCCCGCTCCCTGAACCGCGTAGACTCGTACGATTGCTCAGCTCTGTTATTAGCGTATTTAGCTGTATTGTGATGAGCAGTCGGCATTAACTCGCGCTGAGCCACCCTATAACTTGCCAATTTATCAGTGACTATCGTTCGTGGCTCACCGCCATGATTGCGCAACAAGCGCTTAAAGAATTGCTTTGCCGCCGCACCATTGCGCCTACTCTGAACATAGACATCGACCACTTCGCCATCTTGATCAACGGCTCGCCACAAGTAGTGTTGTTTTCCGTTTATCTTGATAAATACCTCATCAAGATAAAACGTATCACCGAATCCACCGTGCTTATGTTTGAGCTTGCGAGCATAGGCAGGCCCGAATTTGATACACCACAATCGGATCGCCTCATAACTGACAGAGATGCCCTTCTCTGCCAGCAAGTCTTCAATATCACGGAAGCTCAGGTTGAATCGGTAGTAGATCCAAACTGCGTAGCTGATGATGCTGGAATGAAAACGGTGTCGTTTGTAGGTACTCATGGGAAAATTATCTCAACCAGCGAGTTAACTTGTCAGTACCCCTACAAGGTGCTGCGTAACTTCTGAGTTTCTTGGATTTATGTGGGCAGCTGATTGCTCACCATTAACGCCCGCCAGCAAAGCGGGCTTTTTATTGCCTAGAGTTTGGCGCGATGGTTTCTAAAGTAGAGAAAAGTAGAAAGGGCTGGCGGGCTACTTACAGAGGGCTATTCAGGGAATGTGCTTACCATGTGCTTACTAGAACCCCAGAAAGCAAAAAGCCCCAGCGTGAGCTGAGGCTAAGTGCTTGTTAA
>NZ_CEYEMI010000048.1:0-7985 GCF_982810325.1 Paraperlucidibaca sp. | reverse complement strand
ACTGTACGCGCCTAAAATAAAAAAGGTTACGCGCATGAACAAGGTCATTCCTACCAATAGCCCAGTCTGTGTCACTGGCGGCTCTGGCTATATCGCTAGTTGGATTATTCAATACCTATTAGCCGCAGGCCATACAGTGCACGCTACCGTGCGCGACCCCAGCAAAGCTAAAAGTGTTGCGCACTTAGAAGCCATTGCCGCCCGCGAGTCAGGTACTCTTAAGCTTTTTAAAGCCGACCTACTCGACATTGGAAGCTTCGATGCCGCCATGGCTGGCTGCGCGGTAGTCATTCACACTGCATCGCCATTTATCTTAGAAGGCTTTACCGATGCGCATGAAGCCTTGGTTCGTCCCGCAGTAGAGGGCACACGCAATGTGCTCGACGCGGTTAATCGCACACCGAGCGTTCAACGCGTCGTACTTACCAGCAGCGTAGCCTCAGTCTTTGGTGACAATATCGACGTGCGCCAAGTCGAAGGCGGCGTGCTCACTGAAGCACAATGGAACACTACGAGCAGCGTTGACCACAACCCCTACCAATACTCAAAAGTTGCTGCTGAGCGTGAAGCTTGGGATATGCAAGCTGTACAAAATCGCTGGGACTTAGTCACCATCAACCCAGGCATGGTTTACGGCCCCTCGCTAACCACTGGCAGCCAATCGGCCAGCATCGACACCCTCATTTCCATGGGCGATGGCCGTCTGCGCTCCGGCGTGCCTGACTTGAAATATGGCGTTGTCGATGTCCGTGATGTCGCAAAAGCACATATTTTGGCTTCGTTTAAACCGGATGCCGAAGGCCGCCACTTACTCGTGTCCAAAACCATTTCCATGATCGAGATTGCCAAAATCTTGCGCGCTCATTTTGGCAAAGCTTATCCCTTCCCAAAATCTGTGGTGCCAAAAGCGTTAGTGTGGACATTTGGACCAATGATGGGGCCTGTTACACGCACCTTCATCAGCAAGAACGTTGGCCACCCTTTAGCGTTTGATAATCAACGCAGCATCGCGCTGGGCGTGGAGTATTTACCGGTCGAACAAACCTTTATTGAACACTTCCAGCAGGTGCTCGATGATGGTCAGGTGAAAAGGCGGGCATAAACTTACTTGATGGCTCAGTAGCTTTTATTTCGGCCGACAGAGTACATAAAAAAGGGCGCCTAGGCGCCCTTTTTTGATGCCATAGCTCTAGTTTTTCAATGGCGCTAAAGCAGAGTTCAACACGAAGCGCTTTTCTGGCACTTTAACAAATAACTCGCCTCCAACTATTCCACCTAAGGCTGATAATCCAACTCTTAAACGAACCGGCGTATCATTCACTAATCGAGCGGTTAAGCGACCATCGGGTAAAAACTCAACCGAACCACTAACACTCAAGTTCGTAATATCCGTATTACTTTGCGTGTCGGGAATAATCGGAATGCCAACCAGACCTGCAACGTCACTGAGAACAGGAATTCCTAAATCTGCCAAGGTTTTCAGAAGCCCAACATCTGCTCGAGCATCAAGGTCAGGGATATCTGTATAAAGACTAATCACGGTAGAAAGGCTGGGGTTCTTAGGTACACCATTTTCACAGTTGCCTTTTAACTTGCCCGGGATTCGATTAGCGAACTTAGTACCGCTGAGCACACCATTAGTATAGGTTGGCTCTAAATGACGCATGCGGAATACTAAAGGGCCAGTGAATAGTGGCTGCTCAACAACAATAGGCACGATTTGATTTAATAAGTCTGCTCCCTGATTAATGGCGCCCGTTAAGATTGGGCCAAGAACCGGAATCAAATTAATCAAATCATTCACTACATTCGTGACTGGCGAAGCTGCTAGAGATAACCCGAGCTCCGCGAAAACATCCACGCCGTTGGTCACAACCAACCCCGGGCTTACAAATACATCAATTGCTCCTGTATTTGTCCCTGAGCATAGTGTTGCAAAGTCAGCTTTAGTAATCGGCTGACCATCAGTCCTGCTGAAGCCCTCTAAGCTAGCGGACAAAGCTGAGCTGACGTGTAAGAATTGCTTTTCCTCACAAATACCGCCGTCAACACCCTCTGTACATCCTATCGCAAAGCGTGTAGCCGCACCGCTAAATGAGCCGCCAGCACGCGACACATCGGGTAAAAGCAGCGCTCCATTTGGGGTATCACAAGAATACTTACCCGTGCTAGGAATGCCCTGAGCTGTACCCTGGGCACATGAAGGCATAATTTCTCCTCGAGCTGGCTCAAAGCGAAAGTTGGCATCTACATCGGCATTCGGTAGTAGGCGCAGGTTTACGACCGACCCTTTCGAAGCTTCGGTCGACACTTTGAAGAAAATCTCCATGGGCGGACCGCCATGCTGCGGATTACTAACCTCAGCAAATGACTGTGCGATGAGCTGAGTTTGTAGCGGCAAATTATTTGTGCCGCAAATGCTGTTAGCACTACAGGTGGCAGATGCCAAGCCACTAGAGCCCAAGATATAGCGATAAATCTCACCTTTCTTCCAAGGATCATCTGGCGTAAAGACTAACTCACGAACCGTGCCACCTAGTGTGCCCGCAACCGGCTCCAAACAAACGCCTGCGGCGCTCACTCGCTCAACACGGAAGCTCGCACTCGGATCATTACACACAGTGCCTAACTTGACCGCTTTAGCACCCGTGCGCTGCACAGTTTGCGAAAGCGTTACAGTGATAGCACGACGCGTATCAATGAAAGGTAGAGGAATTTCTTCGTCTGTCGTTTTACCACCAGAGCACTTGCCTTGGATATTATTAGCAACGTTACGACTGCCCGACATCACACTGCAGGGGTAGCCAGGGTAAACACCAAGAACAACAGGTGGGCGCCGTGTATCTGGCCCGCCATCTGGATTTGGTGTCGCATCACCCGCAGCTAAGCTTGGCATGGTGAATGTCAACGTTCTTTGGGCAAGCGACTCGCCACCCAAGCTTTTAATAGGACTGCTAAGCTTAAGGCTATAAGCTTTGCCATAGCTAAACGCTGTTTCTGGTGTAATCACCAGCGATACGCCATCCAAGCGCCAACTAAATGGCACAGCCTGACCATTGGAGGTGAGGGTAATTGGCGTATTCAAACCACTGGTACGGAACGACTCAACATCCATGATTTGATCAAAATTCACAATGATCGGATCGCCGGGCCGCATTAGCTGAGAGCCTAATACGCTACCGGTAGTACTTGCCAAGGTATCAACTGTGCTTGAAGGCGAAGCCATCGCAACACGATTAATAATTAGCTCGTCACGGAGGCGCGCTGTATCCCCTGGCACCCAGGACTGCACGACAGGGGCTGTCTCTATAGGCGGGGTAATGTTGGGAGAGTCATCTAGGTCTATAGATAATTGCAGCGCTAATATACCCACCGCATTGTCTGTGCCTAAGATTTTTAACTCAATCGTACCAATCGCATCTATTAAGATTTTATTCTCAAGGCCATTAAACCTTGCTATACCAGATACTGGAACATGCATAACATTTTGGGTAAAAGCACCATTCGATGTGTCATTTTTTGCCGAAACGGCAACGTCCATTTCTAGGGTTACTAGGCTCGGAGATAGGGGCGATAAACTATAACGATTGGGCAATAGCAAGCCATTTGCATCGCTAATCATTTTAATCGTTAGCGTGTCAGTCTCTAAGTTTGCCGGCACCACACCATCGAGCTTAACAACTAAGCTAGCTGCTGTTAGCTGACTATTTCTTTTTACTCGTAATGGTGCGACAGCACTTTGAATATTTTTGACATTTGCCGGCGTGCCCAAATTAGCAATTAAAGTTCCTTCTGCTTGAGGTTGTGGTGCACGATCGCCCTGCCCTAAAAGCGGCGAGGCTACAGGCACCTTGTTAACAGGCGTACCTAGTAGAGCTGAAATCCCACTTGACTCAACCATGCTTCTGGCACTTTCACCATTCGCCGCCTCAGTGGGTTGGAACTGATATGCTGCAAAGCGAGAATCACTACTAAAAGGTATATTTTTCAGGCTTTTCAGCTTGTTATTAATGCTTAATGTATATGTCTGAGTTGCATCTAGATCGGCATCAGGATCTATAGATATCTTATTGCCATCAACGAGAACAGTCGCCTTTACTAGGTTACCAGCAGCATCGGTCAGTTTAATGCTAGCAGTACTGCCAGTGCCATACACCAGCGTTTTGGTATTTACTGGCTGTGTCAATTGCAGGCGAATAGTGGAGAAATTAAATAAACCTAAACCCTCATTGCCTAGTAAAAAGCTTTCTGGGTTCGGTGTAATATGCTCGACATCAAATTTCGTAGTACTGGTACTACGAGCATTTACTGGCCCTTCAAGCGCTGCTCGCGTTGTAAATATCAGTGGCTGACCGACATCTGCGGCCTGAACCGCCACGTTACGCAAATTAGCAGCGCCAGGCGTTGGGTTGCCTGCTGTATCAAGATCACCGGTATCTAGCATCAGTCCATTGCTGATTAAACGATATTGCGTGCGCTCTTTGAGGACAGTCTGCGGGCTCAAAATGACACCGTGGCGATCTACCTGCAAAGTGGCGGGATTTGTTCTCGGAAACACCTCAGCCCGTGTAAATGCAGCTGTAAGTGGCACCACTCCAGCAGCTTCGCACTGACCTTGCGTGCTCACGAAGGCCTCTTCGCAGAGCGTAAAAGCCGCCGTTAACTTAGCTAACGTATCGAACTCTATCGCTGCTATTGGGTGAGAGAAGCGCAAAGCTATTGGGGTCGCGGGAATCACCTCCGTTTGCCCAGGCGCAGGGTAGGCATAAATCATGCTGCGCTGTTGCGCCGAGATTTTAGCGCCCGGCTCAAATAGGTCTTGCAGGTTTGATCGCACCTCTTGACCGCCACCGCCACTACAAGCAGCTAATGCGACGGAAAGAAAAACTGAACCTAATGCGCGAAGCTTCATCTTAGACCTCAGAACGTCAGATTGATGGAGGCGTTCAAGACGTGCACATTGCCGCCCGAAGTGACACCCTCGCAGAGCACATCTTGGGGGTTCTTTCCAGGGGTTTGATTTGTTGGGCAGGCACCGCTACCACCGCTACCACCGCTACCCATTTGATTACCTACGTCTTGTGTTGTAGCTAGCAAGAAATCGCGATCTTTGATCACGTGATATTGATAGCCGAAATCAAACCGCACAGGCTGCGATAAAAACAGAGCCTGCTCGATCAAGTACGAAAAACCAAGACCAAAGACCAACCGATCGTTATCAACGTAGTTCACATCTAAAGATGATGTGCTATCTAGTGGGGATTGCTCATAGCTAACGCCGCCAGTGAAGCTAAATACATCATTCATGCGCAACTCAAAGCCTGCGCGCGGAATGAAAATGTCCTTAAACTTTAAGTTAGCTTGGTCTTTAACGGTATCTTGTCTTAATGCATCGTTAAGGCCAGACCAAAGCTGGTACTCACCAGATGCAGCTAAGCGAATTTTATAAAAGTTGTATTGAATGCCGGCAGAAAAGGTTTCGGGCTGATAGCTATCAATCGTGCTAAGCAGCAGAGGCAAGGCAACTGCGTTGGTTGCAAGGGCCTTAGCATCTACCGTGGTTTTAAAAAATGACTCATAGCGATAGCCTACTGCTGTCTCCAAGCCGTTCAGCACGCAGTATTTATCTTCTGGGCAAACTAACTGCCCCCAATTTATATTGGCACTTAAAATTGGCTGAATTGAGGGCTTGGCACTGACAGTCACAGACTCTTGATTAGTTGTGCCTGCAAGATTGGCTTGTGTCCCTAGCTGAGCATCTGCAGCAAGCGTAATACGGCTAGCCGCACCCACATCAATACCCGGAATAACATTTAAGCCAGCACCCACGCTAAGAAATAAAGATTGCTGACCATAACGTAGTGACTGAGGTAAGGCTTGTGAGCTGGAATTAAATGACAACAAATTATAACCGCTGCGCTCAGCACCTAACATAAAGCCTAAAACCATTGCTCGGTCACCTTTGAGCATAGTACTTAAGTCAGTTTTGAAGCCCAACATGACGTTGTAATTCGAATCATTTTCAATGACATCGCCATCTAAAATGATTTTATCAGGCTGCCCCCAACCCTTTGCGGTGAGCTCTTGCTCTGTAAAGACAAAGCCGGCTGTCATTGCACCCTTGCGGTCGCGAGCCAAATACGCAGGATTGTAATACACCGCTGATGGCTGGTTGCTAAACATCGACAGTGCTTGAGCGGTGGCAGTGTCGGTTGGCGTTAAGCCGAAGTTAGTGGCAACTGTACCCATTGAAGCCATTGCTGAGATGGGTAGCGCGGCGAAAAGAGCTAGAGCAATACGAGAGGCAGGCGAAGTCATGGAAGGCTTCCTTGTTATATTTTTTATTTATGACTAAAGAGTCGTAGGCCGACACTCTAGCGAAGTTGGCACATATTAAGCCAGCACCGACGTGTTATCAATTTGTTACCGAATCGGGGTATTCGCACTACATTAAGACATAAAAAAGGCGCTAAATGCGCCTTTTTCACTACTCTTAGTCTTAGCGGGCAACCATCGCCACCTGTGTTTGAGCTGCTAACTCAATGATGGGCTGAGGATACATGCCAATTAGGAACACTAGGCCTGCCATCAATAGCACCATCATACCGCCAACGCGGAAGCCCCAGTTGCTGGCAGCGACCATGCGCCGCGAGCCAGGGGCAGGCATGAAAAGAGTGATGATCACACGTAAATAGTAGTACAGGCCGATGGCACTGCCGACGACCAGTGCACCGACTAGCCACCATAAGCCGGCATCGATGCCTAGCGCGGCTACATAAAACTTACCAATGAAGCCAGCTGTGAGCGGAATGCCTGCCAGCGATAGCATCATCACGGTCAGCACAGCGGTCAAATATGGATGGCGCCAGAATAAGCCGCGATAGTCGAAGAGCTCATCGGCATCTTGCTGCCTGTATGGGCTAGATGTCAGCGTGACGACGCCAAATGCGCCGATAGTGGTGACAACATAGGCCATTAAGTAGACGGCTGATGCTTCAAGCGCGAGCTGGCCGCCGGCGACCACGACAACCATCAAATAGCCGAGTTGCGCGATAGATGAGTAACCAAGCAGGCGTTTGATATTGCTTTGGTTTAGCGCCAATAGGTTACCGATGATCATCGAAGCAAAAGCGATGACGGCAAAGATCATGCTCCATAAGCTGCTATGTGCGGCTGGAGCTTCGATCAGTAAGCGCAATAACACGGCGAAAACAGCGACTTTGCTAACGGTGGCCAAATAAGCAGCAACTGGTGCTGGTGCGCCTTGATAGACATCCGGTGTCCATAAGTGGAACGGTGCCAACGATAATTTAAACGACAAGGCCGCTAAAATTAATGCGATGCCGGCATAGGCGTACGGACTGAGCATGCCTGCTTTGGCCAAATCGCCACCAATATCTGCGAGCAGCATTGAGCCTGCGTCGGCATAGAGCAGCGCCATGCCAAAGAGCATGAATGCGGTCGCGGCTGCTGACAAAATCATGTACTTGATACCAGCTTCCAGCGTTTTCTTATTGCGGAAGGTGTAAGCAACGAGGCCATAAACCGGCACTGACAAGAGTTCAAGACCAATAAACAACGCCGTTAAGTGGCGAGCACTAATCAGCACCAAGGCACCTAGCACCGACAGAGTCAGCAGTAGGTACATCTCTTCTTTATTGTCGTCATAGCCTTCGATGTACGCATGCATTAGCGTTGCGCAGGCAAGCGTAGCAAACAGCGCAATAGCCATATAAAGACAAGCATGGGCATCGATCATTAGCAATGGCGTGACTTGTTGCGGGCCGCCTTGCCATGCGAAGTAGACCGAAACTAGTGCGGCATTAAGGCCTATCACCGTGATGGTGGCGTTAACGTCATGCTGGCGCTTGATAGCAATCGACAGCATCACCAGCACCGCTGTAGCACCGGTGATCAGGATAGGCAGTAACGCAATGAGTTGTGCAACAGAAATCGTCATGGCGTTTACCAACCTGCAGTGGGCA
>NZ_CEYEMI010000047.1:0-8242 GCF_982810325.1 Paraperlucidibaca sp. | reverse complement strand
ATCTGCGTGAGCGCCACATTGGGGTCGTAATCTAGACGCAAATAGGCCTGAATCGAGCTAACACCCGACAGGCTAGTCGACTTGATATAGTCGATGCCTTGCGCCGAGGCAATTTCGCGCTCCAACGGCGTGGTGATAAAACCCTGCACCAAATCGGCATCAGCACCAACATAGGTCGTCACCACATTGATGACGGCGTTTTGTAGCTCGGGGTATTGGCGCACGTTTAAGTCAGTGGCCGAGCGCAGCCCGAGCAATAGAATGATCAGGCTGACAACAATCGCCAGCACCGGTCGCTTAATGAAAATATCGGTAAATTTCATGTCGGTCTCGGCTTAGCTTTCAGCTGGCGTCGGATTGGTTGAACTCGGCGGCATCACGGTGTTATTGATGATCACCTTGGCATCATTTTGCAGCTTCAACAGGCCGCTAGTAGCGACCTCATCACCGGCATTCACGCCTTCCGTTACTTCCACCATATCGCCGCGAGCCTCACCGGTTTTAATAAATCGGCGACGCACCACCAGCTCATCTTCTGATTGCTCAGCAGTGGCTTCTTCGCCTTCAGCTCCGGCTTTTTTCGGTGCTTTTACAATCACATAGACCGAGTTTCCGTAAGGGTTATAGCTCACCGATGTCAATGGTACCGCTACCACTTTACGCACAGCTGGCAGCGCAATTTCGGCACGAGCAAATTG
The DNA here is from genome assembly GCF_982810325.1 of Paraperlucidibaca sp. Taxonomy (NCBI): domain Bacteria; kingdom Pseudomonadati; phylum Pseudomonadota; class Gammaproteobacteria; order Moraxellales; family Moraxellaceae; genus Paraperlucidibaca; species Paraperlucidibaca sp. The sequence continues at coordinate 7,544 of NZ_CEYEMI010000047.1, read as the reverse complement.
GCCAGGACGCAGTGAGCGATCCGCATTGGCCACATTGGCTCGCACTTTAAAGTTGCGCGTTTGCACATCAACTTGCGGCTCTATCGCGCTCACTACGCCTTCAAATACACGATCATTTTGACCATCTAGGGTGACCTTTACGGACTGCCCAACATCAACCAGCAAAACATCCTTCTCTGGCAATGTGAAGTCGACATAGACAGGATCAAGCTGCTGCAAGGTGACCATAGTTTCACCCGCCTGCAAATACTGGCCAACATCGACTTGGCGAATACCTAACTGGCCTGAAAATGGCGCGCGAATCTGCTTTTGAGCAAGTTTGGCGCGCTGGCCATCGGCAGCAGATTGCGTAGCACGGAAGTCAGTTTCGGCACGATCAAGCTCAGATTTCGAGATAGCCTCTAGCTTGTACAGACGCTGCAGGCGCGATAGCTCGGACTTAGCAAGCGTCGCTTGTGATTGCAGGCGAGCCAAGTCGGCCTGCTCACTACCAGCAGATAGTGTCACCAGCAAATCGCCGCGCTTAACTTGCGCACCAGACTCAAAATGCACTTTGGCCACCAAGCCGCCTGATTCGCTACTGATGCGTGTGCCCTGGCTGGCAACTACCGTGCCGACACCTGAAATAGTGCTACGCCAGTTCAAGCTTTGCGCTTTTGCTGACGACACCGCAGCAGGCGGCATAGTCATATTGTCGAAATATTGATTCATCATTTTATTGCCGAACCACTTCATCCCGAAGAGGCCGCCAAAGACGACCGCAGTGATTACCAGCATCCACATCATGCGCTTATTCATTGTTTTCTCGTCTTAGTTTGCAGGGCTTAAAAGAGTGTCTATAGCAGCAATATCTTGTGGCGTGAGAATGCCAACTTGCTGCTTCAGTTGTAAGGTTTTCAGCAATACGTCGTAGCGACTTTGATCAAGTGTGCGTCGTGCTTGCACTGTGCTCGATTGCGCATTTAGCACATCGACAATGGTTCGTTTACCGGCCTCATAGCCATAGCGTGTGGCTTGCTCAGCTGCGGCGGCTGACTCAGCCGCACGGGCATAGGCATTGGCCTGGGCCTGCGCCGTTTGCACATCACGCACACTAAACGCTGTGTTTCTCGGGAAAGCTCACGACTAACACGGTCGCGCTCGGCAGTGGCGCTACGCAAGCTGGCTTGAGCTTGACGAATACGGCTGACATTGGCGCCGCTAGCAAAAATGGGCACGGTGAGCTCGATGCCATAAGCCGTGTTTTCACCGGCAATACCGACGCGCGAATCGGAGTCGTCTTGGCGGCCATGTGAGGCAACAAAATCCAGCGAAGGCAAAGCGCTGCTGCGCTGCGAACTAACATTGGCCTGAGCAACTTCAAGCTGCGCTTGGGCTTGCAATAATGATGGGCTATGAATGCGAGCGAGTTTTAGCCAACTCTCTGCTGAGCTTTCCGTTAATGCCGGCAGCGCAGTGCTTTCACTCAATATAGCCAGGGGCTCATAGCCACGACCGGTGCTTTCATCGAGGGCATCGCGCGCGGCAGCAACATTTTGCTTGGCCGCTAAAAGCTGGGCCTGCGCTAAATCATTGCGCGCTCGTGCCTCTTTCAAGTCGGTGCCGGCAATTAGTTGCACATCGTAGCGTTTTTGCGTGTCACCCAATGACTTGGCGACCGCTTCAGCTTCGGCTTCAGCCAAAGTCATTTCGTTTTGCGCTTGCAACACGCCTAAATAGCGTTCGGCGACGCGCGCCATCAGTGCTTGTGAGCGCGCAACAAAACTCATTTCAGCGAGCTGATCTTGAGCATCGGCACGGCGGCCACGCGCGAGAAAGTCATAGCGGAATAAGGGTTGGCGTAGCTGCACAGAGGCATCCCATCCGTTGTAGCGCTCCTTATAACCGACTGCGCCGGTAACGGGGTCTTTAAATGGCGTCGTGCCAACACGTGAATCGGTCGTGGTCATGCGGCCAATGGCATTAACCTGCGGCAGTCGCGTAGCTCGCTCCTGCACACCCACCTCAATGCCAGCATCGCGCTCGGCCAAGGCTGCTGCTGCCACTGGGTCAGTATTAAACGCTGCCGTTAATGCCTCGCTCATGGTCAAGGCCTGCGCTGGCGCCGCCAGACCCATTGCCAACGCTAATGCGCTAAGGCGCATGCTATTTCGCCACATCATCACACCAGTCATGCAAAACCTCCGCGCGGATACGCGTAATAAGCGCGTTGAGCGCGTCGCCTGTAAGAGGGCTGAGCGGTTGCCAACCCATGCCATTCAGTAAAAATTGAATATGTCGAGCCAGCAAACCGTAAGGGCGATGCACAGCGTATTGCTCAAGCAATCCTTCTGCATGAGCAAGTGTGTGGATGCCCTGACTCATTGCCCAAAACCTAGTGGAAATTTCTTCTGGGCTCATGCCGTTAGCCAGCAGCTCTCCCTGCCTTAAGCCATCCTGCACTATGCACATGACAGCCTCGCTTATTGGCTGGCTGGCGGCATGATGCGCCTCACGACGGGCAAGACTAGCGGCACCCCACACGACTTCGCAAAGTGCATATTGGGCAAGGCGAAAATGCTCAGGGTTGCGGCGCACAAAGACGCTATCGGCAACAGCAATGGCAAACATGCGATCACGAGAATTCGCCTGCCAAGCCGCCACGCGCTGAAATAACGTGGCGTACTCAGCGACAGACTCGGTGACTAAGGCGAGATAGAGATCTTCTTTGCTAGCGAAGTGCTGATAAATAGTGCCCATAGCGTGCTCACTGGCTTTGGCCAGCTTGCTCATCTGCAGGTTTAACAATCCATCACGCACGATGAGCTCGCGGGCGACGGTTAATAGCCGCTGCTCGCGCTCATATAATTGTCGTTCGCGCCGTTCTTTGGTGCCCATTTATCGCCCGCAACCATGACCAAATTTCGGCCATTTGAATAGTCGTCGGATTCTGAATGATATTCAGAATTTGTCAACGCTTAGGCAAAAGCACATCGACCTGCAGCCCTGGATCGGCATCTAACAGTGCAATCTCCCCATGATGCAGGCTCACTGCGGCATGAACTAAGCTCAAGCCCAGCCCTAAGCCCGGCATCATGCGCGTGCTATCGAGACGATACAGCCGCTCAAACACACGTTGGCGCTCAGACTCAGGAATGCCCGGCCCTTGATCGGCCACGCGCAGCAGCCATTTGTCGTCGTGCTGTTCGCACAACAACAAAACACGACTGTCCGATGGGGCATATTTGAGCGCATTATCGAGCACGTTAATAAGCAGCTGGAAAAGTAAGTCGCGATGGCCCTGCAAACTCGCTTGCTCGGGAATAGACACGCCCAAGCGAATATCTCGCGCCTCCGCTAAAGGCTCGACATAATCCACCGCATCATGGCAAAGCTTGGCCAAATCGACCGTCACAAACTCTTTACGCAAAACACCTGAGTCTATGCGAGCGATCTTTAACAAGGCCTGAAAAGTACTCAGCACCTGATCAATATCGCCGAGGTTTTTTTCTACCCACTGCGGCCAATCCGCCTCAGTCGGGCGCTCCTGCAACGCTGCTTCTAAACGGGCACGATGCCGCGTTAAGGGCGAGCGCAAATCATGCGCGATATTATCGGTCGTGCCTTCGATGCCGGCTATTAGTTGCGAGATGCGGTCGAGCATACGATTAAGCGTGATAGCGAGCTGATCGAACTCGTCACCACTATTATGATGCGGAATGCGATGACGTAAATCACCATCCATGATTTGTCCGGCAGAATGACGAATAGTCTCGATTGGGCGCAAAGCCGTGCGGGTGATAAAGCGGCCAGCCAACCACGCCAGCAGCAGCACAATAACCAAGCTCACCGTAGCGCTCTGGCGCAACTTGCGCTGCATGCTATGTAGCTCGTATTCATCGAAGCCGACTAATAAACGTTCGCCCTGCGGGAGGCTTTGCCAGCGTGCCATGAGGCGGGTTTTGCCGGCATGTTCAGGACTGGTTAAATAGTAAGTTTCACCTGGCTCCACAACTGAGTCAGGCCAAGCGCTCAAGTTTGAGATGACCAATCCAGTTTTCATGTCCTCAAATCGGTAATAGCGCTCATGCTCTGGTGAATTGTCGGCAACACGATCACGAATCAAACTCAACATGCCTTCGCGACCATCGATGTCGTACTCGCTGACCAACAACGAGAGCTCTGACTTAACGCTTTCTTCGATATGCTCCTGCATAAATCGAGCACTCATCCATTGCGTAAATGCCAAGAGCAAGAGGAAACAAAACACCAGCACGCCAGCGTTAAATAATGTGAGCTTGGTGGCGGTCGACCAGCGCCATTTTTTAGTCCTCACGAAGGCAGTACCCCGCGCCGCGTAGTGTGTGAATCAAAGCCGGCTTAGGCGGAAAATCGACTTTGGCGCGCAGCCGCGACATATGCACATCAATGACATTGGTTTGCGGGTCAAAGTGATAATCCCAAACACCTTCTAACAGCATCGAGCGCGTCACTACTTGCCCAGCATGGCGCATGAGATACTCAAGCACGCGATATTCCTGCGGCTTTAAACTCAGCAGCTTATCGCCGCGATGCACCTGTCGGGTCAACCTATCGAGCACAAGGTCGGCAACGCGTAAATCATTACTCTGTGTTGTCGTGTTCGACTGGCGGCGCGTGATGACCTCAAGGCGAGCAAGCAACTCACTGAGCACGAAAGGCTTCACCAAATAATCATCACCGCCAGCGCGCAGGCCTTTAATACGCTCATCGACATGATTTAAGGCACTTAAAATCAACACTGGCACAGTGGCACCACTGGCGCGCAGTGCCGCTAGCATCGACAAACCATCCATTTGCGGCAGCATGCGATCGAGCACAATGGCGTCATAGGGCTCACCCGTTGCTAGAAACAAGCCATCACGGCCATTGTCGGCGTGATCCACCACATGGCCGGCCTCTGCCAAGGCCTTGCGCAAAAAGCCGGCAATCTCCAGATCATCCTCTACTACTAATAGGCGCATGCCATCTCTCACAAGCCAAACTGCTAGCGCTATAGTCGCACGGCTTTTACCTCTTAGCGCAAGATGAGCAAATGTTCATGTTGCGGCAAGGTTCTAGGTAGGACGCCATCGGCATAGTTCAGGCCTAATCACTTGTCACGACTACGCGCCATGCCCGCTCACATTTACAAGCCTATCGACATCCTAGGCTGGATAGCACTAGCTTTGTTCACGATTGCTATCTCCCGCTATAGCAATATCGACCTAGCCGTATCGAGCTGGTTCTACGACGCCGGCACCAGCAGCTTTCCATTAAAAGATAGCCTTCTGTTTACCCGTGTCTTTCATGATGGCACTCGCAAGATTTCTACTGGGCTTTGGCTACTCTGCTGCTTCATCACGTGGCGCTCACGGCGCACGGAAGCATTTCTCGGTTGGCTATTTATCGTGGTTACCGCGCTTTTGACCGTCACTATCAATGGCTGGTTCAAGCGTCACTCCATGCATAGCTGCCCATGGTCATTGACTGAATTTGGCGGTAGCGCAGATTACTTTCGCGCATTTGAAACGCTACCTGCAGTACCAGGACCGGGCCGCTGCCTGCCTAGCGGGCACGCCGCCGTTGGCTTTATGTGGATTCCGCTGATTTATGCCTGCGCCCTTTGGCGGCCACAGCACTTGCGTAATGCGCTCTTAATCATTGTTCCGTTTGCGCTGTTTTGTGGCGGCATTCAAGTCGCCAGAGGCGCGCACCTAGTCACGCATGTTATGTGGACGGCAGTGATCTGCGGCCTAACCACCAGCCTAAGTTTTCATGCCTATCAATATCGTTTTTATGTTGGCACTGTTTTCTTACACATCAGCCAACGCCTACAAGCGGAGACAGCTCGATGAGCGCTATTTATCGCCTAAAAAACCTCAACTTAAGTCAACGCAATGTAGTCATTGCTGCCTGGTTAGTGCTTAGCTGTAACGCCGCCTTTTTTCACGCGCTATCGGAACTTACACCTTATGATGGTTGGCGCGCAGGAGTGTTTTTCGCTGCTACAGGCGCATTACTCACCGCCTATTTCGCCACCTTTTTGCAGCTAATTACTTGGGGGCCATTTGCCCGCCCAGTACAGTCATTTTTGCTTTTAGCTAGCGCGCTCACCGCCTATTTCATGATGGATTATGGCGTTGTCATTGATGCTGGCCAAATCCAAAACATGATGGAAACTGACGTCAACGAGGTCCTCGATTTACTCACCCTGCGACTTCTAGCTTTTATGCTGCTGATTGCCGGACTACCGCTACTCTGGCTCTGGTCAACGCCAGCAGCAGCGCTTAGTTGGAAGCAGACTCTACGCAACAAGCTCATCGCCGTAGTGCTAGGCCTAGTCTCAATGTTGGCTCTAGCGGGATGGCATTACGCCGACTACGCCTCGACCTTTCGTGAGCACCGCGAACTGCGCTACCTCATCGTGCCGCACAACTATTTAGCTGGGCTCAAACGCTATTTCAGCAAAGTTGCCGCGGCGCCTGACATGCCATTACAAAGCTACGGCGAGGATGCCGTCAGAGCCCATTCAGCAGCGAAAAAGCCCACACTATTTGTCTTTGTGCTCGGTGAGACGGCACGCGCTGAAAGTTTCGGCCTCAATGGCTATAGCCGCGACACCACACCTGAACTGCGTAAACGTAATGTCATTAACTTTCCGCAAGTAAGCTCCTGCGGCACTGCCACTGCAGTATCGGTGCCCTGTTTATTTTCTGGCATGACACGGGCAAATTACGACCCACAACTTGCTAGCCATCGCGAAGGTTTACTTGATATTTTGCAACGTGCCGGCTACGCCGTGACCTGGATAGACAATAACTCAGGCTGCAAAGGCGCCTGCGATCGCGTCAATAATGTGCCGCTATTAGCGGCCGATAAGGCTCGCTGGTGTAACGACGGTGAGTGCCACGATGATCTGCTCGCCGACACATTTGCTGATTATATTTCACGCGCAACAGTCAACGATCGTGTCGTAGTCTTGCATCAAGAAGGCAGCCACGGCCCTGCGTATTACCGCCGCTATCCGGACGCGTTTAAACGCTTCACCCCAACTTGCGATAGCAATGCTTTGCAAAGCTGCACGCAGCAACAAGTCATCAATACCTATGACAATACCATTGCCTATACCGATCATATTTTGGGGCGCATTATTGACACGCTAAAAGGCCAAGATGATCGTTATCAGACCGTGATGGTGTATGCCTCTGATCATGGTGAATCGACTGGTGAGCACGGACTATATCTGCATGGTGCACCTTATTTCTTTGCGCCTAGTCAACAAACTCATGTGCCCATGATGGCGTGGCTATCGCCAGACTTTCAGCAGCAGGGCCCAAGCTCTTCCTGCCTGACTAATCAAGCGCAAAAACCTCAGTCACACGACACCATTTTTCATAGCTTTTTAGGCTTACTCGGTGTCAAAACCGCCGTGTATAACGCCACGCTAGACTGGAGTGATGCCTGTCAACGCTAATGACAGCATTTTCGTGCTGTGGCACTGTACGCGCCTAAAATAAAAAAGGTTACGCGCATGAACAAGGTCA
>NZ_CEYEMI010000046.1:0-8527 GCF_982810325.1 Paraperlucidibaca sp. | reverse complement strand
GGCGGTCGCCGATTTCATTTCAGCGAACCTAGTGGTAATGAGTTTGCGGTTTGGTCTGAGCAATAGGTACTGACAAGTTAACCTTCAGGCTTAGCAAGAATTGACCCTACTGCCTTTACGCAACTACAGATCTCCACGTTGGCTTGCTGAAGTTAGATGCCTGCCTAGATTGAGTAGATTAGATACTGCTGCATGATTCGTTAGGAGTAGCTGAGCCTGGCTCGGCGACTTGAAACATCTCACCCCTCGCTCTCGAAATCACGTCAAATCATGCGATTGCTCTGCCCTGTTGTTCGCGTATTTAGCTGTATTGTGATGAACAGTCGGCATTAGCTCGCGCAGAGCAACTTTGTAGCTGGCCAACTTATTAGTAACTATGACCAAGATGGCTCAATGGAAAAAAAGAAGGCCGAGGGCTATTTTTGATATAACCAAAGTTATATTTATTGCGATAAATCGGTATTTCTAATTCGCATAATCTATTTATATGATGGCGCATCTCAGCAACTTACGGCGCCCTCGGCCATGAAAATTCGTCACCCAGACCTCAACGATCAAGCCATTAACCCCGAGCATCAAGCGCTTGGCTTGCCACCAGTGGAGTACGCGGTCACGCACGCGCAAGAGCAGCCGCTGCTGACCATCGCGGGCTATATGATTGTTGCGATTTTAGTCAGCCTCGTTGGCTACTTCGTCTATCGTCTATTTTGGGGCAACGCCGTGATCTCCGGCAGCACACTCGTGCTCGACGCCCTGCACAACCCGCTGTTCTGGACAGCCGTGGCCGTTGGCCTAGTTGCACAAATGATCGATGGCGCCTTGGGTATGGCCTACGGCATTACTGCCACCACCTTTTTACTTGCCGCAGGCGCACCACCCGCAATGGCCAGCGGCGCCACGCATCTTGCCGAGGTGTTCACCACCGGCGTCTCCGGCATCTCTCATCTCAAACTGGGCAATGTGAACAAGCGCCTGGTGCTGAGTTTGCTGGTGCCCGGCCTCATTGGCGGCTTACTTGGCACCTATGTGTTAAGCAACGTAGATGGTCAGCTCTTAAAACCATTTATCAGTGCTTATTTACTGCTCATGGGTTTGTATGTATTCAGCAAAGCCTTCAAAACCATCCAACAAGCGCGCGAAATTAATGCCGCTAAAGTCGCGCCGCTGGCGCTGTTTGGCGGCTTTATGGATACCACCGGGGGCGGTGGTTGGGGCCCGATTGTGACGACGTCATTGGTCGGTGCTGGTCACGACCCACGCACCACCATTGGCTCAGTAAACTTCGCGGAATTTTTTCTCACCGTGACCGTGGCCGCGGCTTTTTTCACCATCCTAGACAGCACGGTATGGATTTTTGTCGCCGGTCTCGCCCTGGGCGGTCTGTTCGCTGCGCCATTCGCCGCGCTCATCACGCGGCATTTGAAAACGCGCACACTGCTGATGCTAGTCGGCAGTTTAATTAGTCTGGTCAGCTTGGTGAATTTAGCCAAATGGATGTTTTAAGGGTACTGACAAGTTAACTGCTTAGCGCAGCAATAGTTGACTCTTGCTCCTCTAAGCAACCACCGCTACCTGAACCGCGTAGACTCGTGCGATTGCTCAGCTCTGTTGTTAGCGTATTTAGCTGTATTGTGATGAGCAATCGGCATTAGCTCGCGCTGAGCTACCTTATAGCTTGCCAACTTATCAGTGACTATCGTTCGTGGCTCGCCGCCACTGCTGCGTAACAAGCGCTTGAAGAACTGTCACGTGCTGCACCATTACGACGACTCTGAACATAAACATCGATCACTTCACAGTCTTGAGCGACAGCTCGCCACAACATAGTGCTGCTTTCCGTTTATCCTGATGAACACCTCGTCGAGATAAAACGTATCGCCGAGGCCGATATGCCTGCGCTTAAGCTTGCGAGCGTATTCGGATCCAAACTTGATGAACCAAAGACGGATCGCCTCATAACTGACAGAGATACCCTTCTCTGCCAGCAAGTCTTAGATATCACGAAAGCTCAAGTTGAAACGGTAGTAGACCCATATCGCATAACTGATGATGCTGGGGTGAAAGGGATGTCGTTTGTATGTGTTCATCGGCAAATTACCTCAACCAGCGAGTTAACTTGTCAGTACCTTAGCCGTGGCATGATAAGCAGTGGGTATCAACGAATTTTCACAAGCAGCTACTTGGCTTGTCAGTACCCAGCAATCCACACAACATTGCTTAAAGCTATCAAAAATTAATAATCAATCAATTTTTGAACCGCTCAATAAGTTCATACACTACAACGAGTGGATAGTAGCGAACTCATCTTGAGATCGTTGTGCTCCCCAAGCCCTAGTGTATTCGGAGAATAAAAATGCGCACACCATTCACATGCTCAACCACCATGAAATCACTCGCCGCGGCCATTGCCTTAGTCGCCATGCCGCTACTGCCCGCTAGTGCTGTTGCTGCGCCTGAAATGCGAGGCCACCAATTCTATTGGCCCGAAGTCATTGACCTGTCAGCCTTACGCCAACATGCCGTAGAGTCAAACCCCTACGGCGCCAACTTCGACTACGCGAAAGCTTTCGCCAAACTAGACCTAAACGCCGTTAAAACCGATATCAAGAAAGTGCTGACTACCTCACAACCGTGGTGGCCAGCTGACTATGGCAATTACGGTCCGTTCTTTATTCGCATGGCCTGGCACAGCGCCGGCACCTATCGCGTCATTGATGGTCGCGGTGGTGCTGGCGGTGGCCAACAACGTTTCGAGCCGCTCAATAGCTGGCCCGATAACGCCAGCCTAGATAAAGCGCGTCGCCTGCTCTGGCCGATTAAGCAAAAATATGGCGCCAGCATTTCATGGGCTGATTTAATGGTCTTAACCGGCAACGTCTCGCTCGAGTCCATGGGCTTTAAAACTTTCGGCTTCGCCGGTGGCCGCACCGATGACTGGGAACCCGACCACGTCTATTGGGGCCCAGAAAATGAGTTCATGGCCGACAAACGCTACAGCGGCGACCGTAAGCTGGAAAAACCTTTGGCCGCCGTGCAAATGGGCTTAATTTACGTCAACCCCGAAGGCCCGAATGGCAATCCCGATCCATTAGCCGCCGCCAAAGACATTCGCGACACCTTCGGCCGCATGGCCATGAATGATGAAGAAACCGCAGCGCTGATTGCCGGCGGACACACCTTCGGCAAAGCCCATGGTGCTCACAAACCTGAAGAGTGCCTAGGTGCTGAACCCGCTGCTGCCGGCCTCGAAGAACAAGGCTTTGGCTGGAAAAACAAATGCGGTAAAGGCAATGCCGAAGACACCATCACCAGTGGTTTAGAAGGTGCGTGGTCGGTGAGCCCAACGCAGTGGACTATGCAGTACCTCGACAATCTCTACGGTTTTGACTGGGTCAAAACTAAGAGCCCCGCCGGTGCTATCCAGTGGATTCCCGCCAATGGTCAGGCCTCAAACTTAGTTCCCGATGCGCACGTAGCTGGCAAGCGCCATGCGCCCATCATGTTCACTACCGATTTATCGCTGAAAGAAGACCCGATTTATCGCGAAATCACCCAGCGCTTCCACAAAGACCCAAAAGCCTTCGAGCTGGCCTTTGCTAAGGCGTGGTTCAAACTGACTCATCGCGATATGGGCCCACAAGCGCGCTACATCGTCAGCAGCGACGCACCGCAAGGCACACTGCTTTGGCAAGATCCACTGCCAAAAGCCGACTACAAAATCATCGGTGATGCGGATGTGAAAGCACTGAAAGTGAAGATTCTGGCTTCTGGTGTGTCGAGCCCTGCGCTAGTGCGCACAGCTTGGGCATCAGCCGCCAGCTATCGCGGCACGGACATGCGCGGCGGTGCTAATGGTGCACGGATTAACTTAGCGCCGGCGAAAGACTGGGCCGCTAACAACCCAACCGAATTAAGCGATGTCTTAGCCAAGTTGATTAAGGTGCAAGAGCGGTTTAATAAATCGCTTACAGGTGGTAAAAAAGTCTCTTTGGCCGATGTCATTGTGCTCGGTGGTAACGCCGCTATTGAGCAAGCAGCTAAGAAGGCCGGTCTCACGGTGAGCGTACCCTTCACCGCGGGCCGCGTGGACGCCACACAAGCACAGACCGATGTCGAATCGTTTAGCATGCTCGAGCCTAAGGCCGATGGTTTCCGTAACTACTACAGCACCGAGAGCCTCTACAAACCTACCGACGCACTAGTCGATCGCGCCAATATGCTTTCCCTTACCGTGCCTGAAATGACAGTACTCGTGGGCGGTCTTCGCGCGCTCGATGCCAACGTAGGCGGCGCCCGCGAAGGTGTACTCACCAATCGCCCCGGCACATTGAGCAATGACTTCTTTATCAATCTGCTCGATATGTCGACGCAATGGGTGCCCTCGGCAAAATCCGACGGCCTGTACGAAGGACGTGACCGTGCCACGGGCAAGTACAAATGGTCGGCAACGCCGGTGGATTTAGCCTTTGGCTCTAGCTCTGAGCTACGCGCCGTGTCTGAGGTTTACGCCAGCAACGATGGCCAAAGCAAGTTTATCCAAGACTTCGTCAAAGCTTGGAATAAAGTCATGAACTTGGATCGTTTTGATCTGAAAAAGTAAGTGTATGGGCTCGTCACGCTCTCTTGTGGCGAGCCTAAACCCGCGTATCTGCTGATCGTTTGCCCGCCTAGTGCGGGCTTTTTTATCCTGATAGATTAGATACTGCTGCATGGTTCGTTAGAAATAGTAGTGCTGCTTGCCGTTTGTAGGTGCTCATCAGTGAACTATCCCAATAAGTGAATTAACTCGTCAGCATCAGATCGAAAGCCCCCGCATAACCTGAAAATACTCACTCATCAGCTTCGCCGACCACGAGCGCGCCAACCAGCCCTCGTAATGCGCGCAGTGGCTACCTTCGGCGGTCGTCACAAGAATGATATTCGGCATTTGGCGCATACCATCCAGCCAAGGCTCCAAATTGCCAATGCGACAGACTGGGTCGTCCTCTGCATTCAGCACCATGAGTGGCTTGCGGATGTTTGCGAAGACATGCATAGGGTTGCTAGCGCGATCATAGGCCGCGTAGTCATCATGCCCAGCCAACTCGTAAAGCGCGCGATGCAGCATCGCCAAATCATCGGCCGCATTCAGGCGCTGAGCTGTGGGCATATGCGCGATGCGTTCGAGATTGGGGGTGATGAACTGGCGCACCAACTTCTTAGCCATTATCCGGCTATAGCGAGGATGCACATGATCAAAGCTAGTGTCAGTGTCATAACCAGGACAGTAAGCGAAGCTAGCGCAGAATGGTGCGGCATCTCCCTCCTCGCCCAAATAACGCACCAACAGACCGGAGCCGGCCGAGGAGCCGACTGCATACAACGAGGATTCAGGGAGACGTACACGGATAACCGCCAGCTGCTCGCGTAGATCATCGGTGCAGCCGAATAAGCTCATACGCGGCGTCAGCAGTGGCAGGTCGGCGTGGCCGCGCCTAAGACAGAGCACGACACGCCAACCAGTGAATTGGCTAAGGTCACGCACCAGTTCTGCCATGCTTTCCGGGCTGCCAGAGATGGTATGCAGCACCACAATGGTCGGTGTATCGGGCGACAGGTCGTGGCCACACCAGTACAGCGCCGTCAGCCCACCATCACGCATGACTAACTGCTCACTATGATCATATAAGAGTGTGCCGCGCTGACTTCGTCGCCCACCCTTGCGTAGGCTATGAAAGATCAGCTGTGCATGCTCATTGAATAGCCAAGGCGTGGGCGTGAAATCTTCGTGTAGCTGCTGCAGCTCACTGACAATATGACTGTTACTCAGATTGTCATGACATATCACCTGCGGCCGGCGATTCGGAGGTGAGCGGCGGGTGGCGACTTGGCGTGGCGCCGGTGCTGTAGTCATAATTGCATTCTCTATAAATGCCTAGGCTAAAAAGTAGCGCATTAGCGATTCACATCTACCACTACTCGCCCTCGAACCTTACCGTCGAGTAACTCGTGTGCAGTCTCAATGGCCTCGCTGAGACTGACTTCATTAGTGATTTCAGCTAGCAGATCTAAATTCATACTCGCGCCCAAACGATCCCAGGCTTCAACACGCTCAGTGTAGGGCCTAGTAACGCTATTAATACCTAGCAAGCTAATGCCGCGCAGAATGAATGGTGCAACAGTCCCAGGAAAATCCATACCTTGAGCTAAGCCGCAAGCAGCCACTGCCCCATTCTCACGAGTTCCAGCGCATACATTTACAAGCGTGTGACTGCCTACTGAATCAATTGCCGCAGCCCAACGCTCTTTTCCTAGCACTCGCCCAGGATTACTAAGCTCAGCTCGGTCAATAATCGTTGTGGCTCCCAAGCGCTTTAGGTAGTCCGCCTCATCTGGGCGACCAGTAGAAGCAATCACGGAATAACCATGGTGAGCTAACAATGCAATTGCAAAGCTACCAACCCCTCCATTGGCTCCAGTTACTAACACGTCGCCATGCTCTGGCTTCAAGCCATTCCGCTCAAGTGCCATCAAGCAAAGCATCGCTGTGTAACCGGCAGTACCAATTGCCATTGCTTGGCGCTCACTTATTGCTTTGGGGAGTGGAATCAGCCAATCGCCATTGAGTTTAGCTTTTTGAGCCAAGCCGCCCCAATGCCCCTCACCTACACCCCAACCGTTCAGCAGCACTCGGTCACCTGCCTTGAAGTTAGGATGACTACTAGTCTCAACAGTGCCTGCTAAATCGATACCAGGCACCATTGGAAAGCGTCGCACTACAGGGCTGCGACCGCTAATAGCCAGTCCATCTTTATAATTCAAAGTGCTGTACGCAACTTGCACCGTAACATCGCCATCAGGTAACTGATCGTCATTGAGCTCGGCCACACTAGCGCTATAAGTGTCAGTATTTTTATCAATCAAAATTGCCTTAAACATAATTCCTCTCATTTAGACTGATCGTCTATAAATTAGCAAAATAAAACTACAGCTCCAATCCAGCCAAGAAGCCATTCATGAAGCTATCCATTGGCCTTACATCCTGTACTAGCTTTGCTCGTAACACGGCCCCCTCCCAACCTATCCAGAAAAATGCTGCTAATGCATCACAATCACTATCCAAACCAATTTGCTTTTGATCCTTGGCCAAAGACAAGCACGCTGCCAATCGCCTCTCCCAGTCAAGCAAGACAGCCTCCAACTCATAACGAAAGCTTTGAGGCAGGACTACGATCTCTTGACCTAAGTTTCCGACTAAGCAGCCTCGGCGAAATTGGTACTTCTGCATACCCGCTTTGGCATCTTCAACAAAGTTGGCGATACGCTGCAAAGGCATTGCAGAGTCATCTAGTAACCAGCGATCAAGCTTGCGCGCAAAGTAAGCGGCATAGGTTTTAAGCACCTCTTGCCCAAAAGCCTCTTTATTATCGAAGTAGTGATAAAAAGACCCTTTGGGGACACTGATCCTCTTAAGAACAGTATCAATGCCCGTAGCCGCGAAACCTTGCTCAGTTAGCACCTCCATTCCACACTTAAGCAGTGCTGCACGAGTATCCGTAAAATCTCTATCAATTTTAGGTGGGCGTCCGCGGCGAATTGGGGGCTTGATATTTGTCATACGAGATATATTAGACCGATCGGCTATAATGTCAATGATAGGCAAGACACTCGCTTTATAAGCTACTGATGCTGGGATTGAAGCAATGTCGTTTGTAGGTACTCATACGTGAGTTATCACAAGCAGTGACTTAACGTGTCAGTACCGATAGTTGAAGCGATCATCGCTACGTAACCACTACTCTCCACGTTACAAACGCAGCGGTCCTGCTTCGTCGATAATGGCTGACAGAGATGCCCTTCTCTGCCAGCAAGTCTTCGATATCACGAAAGCTCAGGTTGAAGCGGTAGTAGACCCATACCGCATAGCGGATGATGCTGCGGTGAAAACGATGTCGTTTGTAAGTATTCATCGACAAATTATCTCAACCGGAGAGTTAACTTGCCTGTACCGTTTTTAGGCCATCGCTTTAATCGATATCGATATCGACATCAGTAGGTTGACTGCGTTCCTTGCGATCGTGAATCCGCCCAAGCGTGTGGTCGAGCAAGCGTTTGAGCTTTTCCGATGCACCGTCAATGGCTTGATGGATGCTGGATGCTGTGTCCGTAACCGCGATCGGTTGGTGACCCACCATACGCGCCTCCATCAGGCAGCGTTTATCATCGTTTCCGCCCTTGGAGCTGTTCACATCGCTGAGATGAACTTCCACACGGGTAATATGGTCCGCGAGATGGCCTAGTACGCTCTGCACGGTGGCCTGAGTATGCTGTTCGAGTTTTTCGTTGCCCTGAATGCTCGCATCGGTGTTGACTAGTATCTTCATATTTCAGTCTCCTAGAATCCGCTGATGGCGACGGCGCCAATTTTTGCTGGCATCCACCCAGAAGGAATGATCGCCATGGTCAACTCTGGGTCCAGACGTGATAACTCTAACACTACCTACCCTAAATCTTCTCATCGGCAGCCACCCGATCTATGCGATAGCGA
>NZ_CEYEMI010000045.1:993-8696 GCF_982810325.1 Paraperlucidibaca sp. | reverse complement strand
TGTGGAGAGCAGTGGTTGCTTAGAGGCGTAAGGGTCAACTATTGCTGTGCTTGGAGGTTAACTTGTCAGTACCCTTGCGGAGTCTAAAAGTTAACTTGTCAGTACCCTAAAAACGAGTGATACCTGACTAGTAACGCGGGTTACGTCCATTTTTGAAAAAAGTAAGGTTAATTGATTAGAGCTAGGGTTTGCGCATTTCTTGTCTTAACCCCATTGGCGTTAAGCCTGTCCAGCGTCGAAATGCTCGGCGAAAATCGCGTGCATCACTGAAGCCAAGTTCTTCTGCAATATTCGCGATAGGCATTGTCGAATTACTGAGCAATATCCGTGCTCGTTGCTCCATGACGCGATCACGAATGTCGCTAAAGCGTTGTCCTGCTTCAGTTAGGTGCCGTCGCAAAGTGCGCTCAGTAATGTTAAGCCAAGAAGCAATATCTGTCATTGATGGCCGCTGGCGTAGTTTTTCGCGCAGAAGGTTTTCCACCGAGCTAATGATGTCTTGATTAGTTGCTGCGGGCTCAATAAGTCTACGACAGGTGGCAAGAGCAATGGCATGGCTTGCTGTACTACGTGTGGCTAGCGGACGATCCATCAACGAGGCAGAAAACACAATACGGTTAGTATGGCTATTAAAGCGTATTGGGCAACTGAATAGCCTTTGGTATGCGGCGGCATAGGGCGGTGGCGAATAACTTAGCTCGACACCAAGTGGTGTTACCTCATTGCCCAGCATGACTCGTATGATGGCAATCGAGCTAGCAAAAACTTCTTCGCAGAGAAATGGTAACAACTCAGGGTCTGGAAAGCGTTCATGTAGTTGAAGCGCTATTTCAGTGGGGGAGGACTCAGTCTTAAAGTCCATCAAGCTGCCAGATGCAAGGTGATACTCCAATCCAGTGGCAACAGCCTCTCGAACGTTCTGGCTCGAGAGCATGGCGAAGCCTAGCATGCCGAACGAAATCAGGGCCTCGCGCGATCCAACGTGCAATCCTAAAGGCTCTGATGGCAACTCCCGTACTGCTCGACGGATGATGGTGGTCGCTTGGCGAAATGAGATCATCGCCTCCGATTGTTGAATATGAGCGACTGTTAGCCCTAAGCCCGCGAACCAACTTTCTGGATTCAGCCCTTTTGTAACAGCATGCTCAACGAGCCCCGCGATGATAAACGTGGGGATAGTTGATTCAGTAAAGCGAGGGTCATCTTGGGGCATGGTTCAGCTGATGTGTCCGGTTTTGCCCCCATTCTGACCTGCATGACCCTTACGCGCAAGCAGACTGCTTTGATCCAATTCATGCCATCTGCCATGCGCCCATTCGAGTCGCAAACTGCCAATAACAATCCATTCAGGCAGGGATGGCAAAGGAGAAAATGCATGCGTTACTTGACTAAATCCCCAGCGAGAGTTGGTAGGTCCAAGACAGTTTTTGCTATTACGGGAGTGTTGTTTGCAATTACTACTGCGGCAGCAATTGCAGATTCGGCCACTAGGTGGTCAAACGATTTCAAAACAGAGAAAGTTACGCCGCAATTACTTGTGCAGCCCACTAGCGCTAAACAATTAACTGACTACATCAGCCAAGCTGCTAGTAATGGTCAGCGGGTGCGCATGACGGGCAGCGGTCATTCCATGTCCGATATTGCCATCACTCAGGACGTCTTGATGACGCCAGAGCGACTTAACAAGCCGCTGACTCTCGATAGCAGTCGTCTCAAAAATCCTAATCCTGTAGGGCTAATGCGAGTCGAAAGCGGCATCACTATTGCTGACTTAAATACCTATCTCGATCATCAAGGACGGGCCCTATTCAATATGGGTGGTTATGACGGGCAAACATTGGCAGGTGTCATGATGACCGCCACTCATGGCTCTGGCTTGGCCTACGGCCCCATCGCTGACCAGATGGTCAGTCTGCAAATGGTGGTGGATGGTGGTGCGATGGTGCAGATCGAGCCCAGCAATGGCATTACCAATCCGGCAGCTTGGCCTGGAACGCTGGAAGAGGATGTCAGTGTTCCGGTGCAACTTATCCAAGATGATGACGCCTTTAATGCAGCACGTATTTCGATTGGCTCCATGGGGGTGGTTTACTCTGCAACACTTAACACTGATCAGAAGTTTTGGTTGCGTGAAGTGCGTCACGCCATTAAATGGTCAGAGTTAAAAAAGCCAGGTGGGCATCTCGATCGCATCATTAACGGCCTTCCAGTCTATGAAGGGATGCCTTCGCCTGAGCACTGGGAGCTGTTTTATTCGCCTTATCCCGATGCTAATGGTGACTATGATTTTGTCATTACAGATCGCTACCGCTCCTATACACCACTACCTGAGCAATCAGAGCATGAGCGTGGCCAACCGGGTGCTAGCTTCGCCGGTGGATTGGTTGCATTTCTTGGTAAACCCTTAGGATTAGTTCTGGAAATTTTCCCTAATTTAGCGCCCATCGTTGTGGACTCATCGATGAGTTCACAGCTGGATACTGGCTACACTAATGTCAGTTATAAGGTGTTCAATATTGGAGCAGCACTCAACAGTACGTCAGTCTTCGCAATTGAAACGGCATTCAGATTAGATCAAATCATTTCAGCCATTGAGCGTTCATTCACAGCAAATGACGCTTTGTACGCCAAAGGCATACCGCAAACGGCACCTATAGCTATTCGTTTTGTGAAGCAGTCCGATGGATTGATTGCCATGCAGCAAGGTCATGATACGGCCTTTATGGAAATTATCGTGTTGCAGGACTGCAAGAAAGCGATGACGTTGCTCAGCACACATCGACAGATTCATCTGCAAGAATTTCAGGCACGCCCGCACTGGGGGCTAGACAATAATTCACTGACTAGCGAAGCCCAGGTGCGTAGTTTGTATCCAAAAACTTGGGATCGATGGAAGACACAATATCTTCGCTTTAATAGCACTGGAACTTTTGACGGCAAGGTTACTGACCGTTTAGGTATTTCAGTTAGGCCGCGCGGGTAATAAAGCAGCGTAATAAATACATAAAAGGAATGAGTCATGAAAGTTTTGGTAGTGGGTGCGGGAGCTGTCGGACAGGTTTATGCATGGCATCTGGCACAGGCCGGTCATGAAGTAAGTTTCTTTGTAAAAACAAAATATGTTGAGGCGTTGAGTGACGGTACGGTTCTGTATCGGCTTGGCCATTGGCGCACAAAGTTGCAAAGCTTTCACGGTTTTGGGCTAGTGACTGAACCAGCTGAGGTTGCTGCACAGAACTGGGATCAAGTTTGGTTGGCACTCCCTACAGATGCCATGCGCGGAGAGTTAGCTGCTCATATTTTGGCATCTGTGGGACGGGCTACGGTTGTTTGCTTGCAGCCAGATCTTGAAGATGTTGATTATGTAAAAAGCTTAGTGCCTGTTGAGCAGGTTGTGCAGGGGCTGATCACCTTTATTAGTTATCAGTCACCATTGCCTAAGTGCTCTGGTCCTGAAGGCATTGCCTATTACCTTCCACCGTTAGCACCTGGCTTGTTCGGTGGTGAGTCGCAACGTGTGAAATCGGTAGTGATGGCACTTAACGCAGGTGGATTGGCAGCAAAAGTAGTGCCCGACTTTGGCCGTGCAGCGGCGGGTGCTCCGGCTATGTTGCAGCCGCTCATTGCAGCGTTGGAAGTAAATCAGTGGCGCTTAAATGGTTTCATTGCCAGTTCACATTTTAGTGTGGGGTTGGCAGCCTCTCGCGAAGCGCTGGCAGTGGCCGAAAAGCATGCGGGTGCAGATATTCGTCCATTAAAAATTTTGCTGCAGCCGCTAGTTTGGAGAGTAGCTCTGCCATTGACCCGACAGTTACTGCCGTTCGACTTGGAGAGCCTACTGCGCTACCACTACGGTAAGGTTAGGACACAAAGCCTGATGATGCTTGACTCATTTATTCGTCTTGGTGGGCAACACGGCCAGCCGACACCAGCTTTAGAAACTCTGCGTGGTCAATTGTCTAAGTTGACCGTGGATTAGGCAGTCGCTGTTGTTCGATTTTTGGTTGTACAAGTTGTTTTGAGAAACTAGGTTGGGTCATGAAGCATTTTATTATTGCGGCGGTAATAACGGCTGTAAGCATTATTAGTTGGGTGAGCTGGAGTAGTCGAGACGGTGCTTCGGAGTATGCGCCAACAGCGTTTGAGGCTGGCTCTATTGCAACAGCAGATCTGGCACACGCTGAGGTTATGTCGGATCTACAGGAGCAGCACTTTATGTCAGAGCAGGAGCGGGAGCAGACACAGGAGCAACGTCGTGCTGCACTTCCTATTTTTCTTAAAGCAGCGGATGAGGGTATAGCGCTCCTGCAACAGGAGATAGCTGTAGCCAAAGCACAGGGTGCTCTGGCGGCAGATATTTTAGAAAAAGAAGAACGGCTGCTGCGCATGCAGGATGCATTAGAGCTGGTCTTGGTCCGCAATACGGACATCCAGAATTAATCATCGCGTGATGTCCGGTTTTACCCCCATGCTGGCCTGCCTGGCCCTTATGAATGGTGTGAGTGGTTTGCTCTAATTCACGGTATTAGCAATACAGTCTTTTGGAGTAAGTCACTATGTCCACTACGTTGATGCCTGAACCGCATAATCAGGTTACCGATACTGCTGGCGCCGTATGTATTATTGGCGCCGGTCCAGCTGGCCTCAGTATGGCCAGAGCGCTGAAGAAGCTCGGTATTCCCTATGAGCAGTTCGAGCGCCACAGCGATGTTGGTGGCATCTGGGACCTTAGCAATCCGGGTACGCCAATGTATTACTCCGCGCACTTTATCTCTTCGCGAGGGACCTCTGGCTTTTATGATTTCCCAATGCCTGATGATTACCCGGACTACCCATCGAATCGTCAAATTCTTGCTTATACACGAAGCTTTGCGCGCACCTTTGGCTTGTATGACTCAATTCAATTCCTAACCGGTGTTGAGCATGTAGAAACAGATGGTGAGACATGGCTGGTCAGGCTTTCTCATGGGGCAGTGCGACGTTACCGTGCAGTGGTTTGTGCGACTGGAACGAACTGGCATCCTCGTTTGCCGCGTCACGATGGGCAGTTGAATGGTGAAATTCGTCATTCTGTGACCTTTAAACACGCTGATGAGTTTCGCAATAAACGTGTCTTGGTGATCGGGCTGGGAAACTCCGGTGCCGATATTGCTTGTGATGCTGCTGCGAATGCGGATGCAGCCTTTGTTAGCGTTCGTCGTGGTTACTACTTCATCCCTAAACATGTATTTGGCATTCCAGTGGATGAGTTTGCCAATAGCGGCCCGCGTTTGCCGATGTGGTTGCAGCGGCCAGCAATGACTCTGCTGCTGCGTATGGTTTTAGGGGATACCTCGCGTACGGGCATGCCTAAGCCAGATCACAAACTTTTTGAGTCCCATCCACTGCTTAATTCTCAGCTATTACATTATTTGCAGCATGGCGATATTAAGGCCAAGGGCGACGTCAAATGTTTCGATGGGGATCATGTCGTGTTTGTGGATGGAAGCCGAGAGAGGATTGATCTGGTGCTTTACGCCACTGGTTACAACATGACCATTCCATACGTGCCAGAAACGTATTTTGACTGGGATGGTGGTAGGCCAAAGTTGAGTCTCACCGCATTTAACCCAAAGCATAACAATCTGTTTGGTGTGGGCTATTTAGAGACTAACTCTAGTGCTTACACGCTCTTTGATCGGGTTTCACAGATGGTGGCGAACTATCTGCATGACCAAGATCGTAATCCTAATAATGCCAGAAAGTTTGAACAACGCCTTCGTGTGGATAAGCCGGATTTATCGGGAGGAATCAAGTTCGTCGAGTCCGATCGAAGCAAGGGTTATATCGAAATTCATGCCTATAAAAAACATATCGAGAGGCTTCGCGCTCAGATGGGATGGCCGGAGTTGCGGCCAGGGTTTTTCGATGGGGTTCGCTCACCAGTCGATGTGCCTGCCAAAATCACAAATTAATCAGTATTAAGGAGTCGGTCATGTATCAGGCAGGGTGGGGTAGGCAGGAAATTGGCGTCAGTCCGCAAGGTTATGCGATGCACGGTTATGGCCAGCCTAATCATCGTGCGTATGGCAAAGAGACTCCGCTGTTCGCCAGAGCGCTGTTCGTTCAAGATGCTGCCGGACAGGCAATGACTTTCTGCTGCCTTGATTTGGGCTATGTCACTTATGCCATGCGTGCTGGCGCTATCGAGCGATTACGCACTCGTATGGGTACAATTTTTAATGACGCCGCTTTTGTACTCACTTGTACTCACACCCACTCTGGTCCCGGTGGCTGCAGCCACGATGCCATGTACAACCTAGTTACACCGGGTTTCGTGCCAAAGCACTTAGAAGCAGTCATTGTTGCCACCGTCGATGCCGTGGTCGAGGCCTGGCAAAGTGCAACAGCCACTGAGCTAAGTTTGGCCTCTGGCCGCTTCGATGAGGCGGTACCAGTGGCTTGGAATCGTTCGCTCAGGGCTTGGAACCGTAATCCGGATGTAACCCACTACCAAGAGGGCGAAAATCATAAGGCATTGGAACGAACCATGCAGGTATTGCGCTTCAGCCGCAATGGCCAGCTGCAGTCGCTGCTCTCGCTGTTTGGTGTGCATGCCACCTGCTTGGGTAATTCCCTCGATCGTCATGATGGTGACAACAAGGGTTATGCCGCAGCTCAAGTTGAACAGCAATTAGTAGATGAAGGTGCGGTAGCCATCTTTGCTCAGGGGTCGGCCGGTGATGTTTCTCCGCATTATCACGGCCCGGGCCAGAATGCCCGCCGCAATGCGATTAAAGGTCGTGCTGAATACGTCTACGCCGCCGAGAATGGTAGACACCAGAGTGACATGGCGCTTGCAATCGTCACTAATCCGCAACAAACGCAAATTAGTGGTGATATTGATGCCATCTTCACCTATGTCGATTTTACGGCGGTTCATGCTGATCCAGCGATGGCTAATGGTGAGCAAAATGCATGGACCACAGAGCCTTGCCACGGTGTGTCGTTCTTTGCAGGCACGCCAGTGGATGGCCATGGTGTGGCGGCGCCATTGGCAGCAGCAATGCGCAGTGGTGCGCGTATCGTGCGTAGTTATCGACTCAGTCCGTTTTCACGTCTTTCGCCCACTGATCGTAAGTATTTTCAGCGCCTTTATAGTGCACAAGGCCCCAAAGACATATTGATGGAGACTGGACGTAAGCTGGTGCTAGGTCGGCCGTTCAACCGCCTCGGGTTGCCTAAAGCTGCTGACCCACTTCTCGCAGAGATGAAGCGTCAGACAGATATTGGCGCTATCAAGGAAAGCACTATGGTACCAACCGTGTTGCCGCTACAGATCGTCATTCTTGGTCAGATTGCGTTGGTTTGCTGCCCCGGTGAGTTCACCACCATTGCTGGTCGGCGCTTATTAGATGTTGTTGCTGCCAGGCTAAATTCACGAGGCATTGAACAGGTGCTGATTTGTACTTATTGCAATGACTATATGGGTTATGTCACCACCAACGAGGAGTACCAAGAGCAGGCTTATGAGGGGGGCCACACGTTATTCGGGCAGTGGACTTTGGCGGCGTTCCAGACCCGGTTTGCCGCACTTGCGGAGGAGCTTCTTAATGATAGCGATAAACGAGGGCATGACCACCTGACGCAGCCGAAACCAGCGCCGGCAGATGAGTTGGCAATGCGTTAAAAGTCAAAAGTGATTTCATCGTAATGTATCACTT
>NZ_CEYEMI010000045.1:0-983 GCF_982810325.1 Paraperlucidibaca sp. | reverse complement strand
GCCTCTCAAAGCCGCACAAACACTGCATTTTAGCCGATCATGTGCTCACAAATTTGCACAGAAACTCACGAGCGAGCACACAGTTTTGTCACCCCATTTTTCGCATTTGCGCACGATTAAAGAGAGCTAAGCATGACCAATTGGCTAAATGTGGCACCGGCAAAGTGCCTGACAAGTTAAGTCATTGCTTGTGATAATTCACGGATGAGGGCAACCCCTCCCGCAAGTCATTATCACTTACTAGGGTAGCTGCGTTCGAAACTTGGAGATCGGCAGTTGTGTAGAGGCGGCAGGTTCAACTATTGTTGAGTTTGGAAGTTAACTTGTCAGTACACTTAAATGTATCCAACTAATATGAAATCTAAATTCTGGGCACTAACTGTATGCGCTGTGTTGGTTTCACTCATTGCTGGTTGTGGCCAACTTAATTCGACCACTACCGAGGCTGATCTAATTGACACTTCAAACTTAAGCACAGCTATTGAGACTGATTCGTGGCTTGGTAAGTGGACTGGGGTCGAAGGGACATTTCTCAACCTAGCTGGTGGTGATGGGATTTATGAAATCACCATTCAAAACTTAGATGGCCTTTCTACATATCAAGGTAAAGCTGCAGGTAAAGAAATCGTGTTTGAGCGCAATGATGAGGCAGTGTCTATCCATGCAACTGACGGTGATGGAACTGGCATGAAATGGTTGAGTGGCAAAACTAACTGCCTGACAGTAGCTGTCGGTGAAGGCTACTGCCGAAGCTAACTAAATGGCTTGGACAATCACTGCACTTCTAACGGTGCCGAGTAAAGCAATGAGCTTAGCCTTGTGCTATCTAGTTCGTGCGTGTTCAAGGTACGTCTTGATTCTCAGCAAGCCTGCAAAACGGTATGACATCATCACCGATAATGGGCTCTGGCCATCAAACGTACGATTAGGACAGCTCACCCAGGTGTAGGCAAGGTCGTGATCATGTGGATACAGAGTGCGTA
>NZ_CEYEMI010000044.1:0-8806 GCF_982810325.1 Paraperlucidibaca sp. | reverse complement strand
CGATGTGGAGTAATTGCATGCTGGCGCGGCTATCTCAGAAAAGAATTTTACTTGGCGTGACTGGCGGCATCGCGGCGTATAAGTGCGCCGATCTGATTCGCCGCCTGCGTGATGCTGGCGCTGAGGTGCAAGTCATCATGACCGCCGCCGCGCAAGAGTTCATCACGCCGCTAACCTTGCAGGCGCTATCTGGCAATGCTGTGCACACCGATTTGCTCGATCCAAAAGCCGAAGCTGCCATGGGTCATATCGAGCTGGCGCGTTGGGCCGATCTATTTTTAGTGGCGCCAGCCTCGGCCGATACCATCGCGCGCTTATGCCAAGGCGTGGCTAATGATTTGCTCACCACCTGCTGGTTAGCTTGTGGCGCGCGTAAGGCTGTCGCGCCTGCGATGAATCAGCAGATGTGGTTAGACCCCGCTACGCAAAACAATATGGTCACGTTGCAAGCTCGCGAGGTGGCGATTTTTGGTCCCGGCAGTGGCGTACAAGCTTGCGGCGATGTCGGCGCAGGCCGTTTGCTTGAGCCCTTAGAAATTGTCGCGCTCTGTGCCGAACAATTTGCTAGTCGCGCACTCAGTGGCCGGCACGTGGTCATCAGCGCAGGGCCGACACGCGAAGCCGTCGACCCCGTGCGCTATTTGAGTAATCACAGCTCAGGCAAGATGGGTTTTGCCTTGGCCGAGGCCTGCGCTGAAGCAGGCGCCCGCGTCACGCTGATTGCAGGGCCAGTGAACTTAGCCACGCCAGATCGCGTGCAGCGCATCGATGTGGTTTCAGCTCGCGATATGCAGGCGGCATGTGAGCTGGCGGTCACTGACGCAGTCGCCGCTGTAGGCGCTGAGCAAAGTGTGTTTATCGCCACCGCTGCTGTTGCCGATTATCGCCCCGCCCAAGTTGCTGAGCAGAAGATCAAAAAGGGCGACAAAGATGATGAGATCACGCTAACTCTGGTGAAAAATCCCGACATCGTCGCTGGCATTGCCGCACGCGCTGAACGCCCTCTAGTTATGGGCTTTGCCGCTGAGACGCACGCTGTCGAAGCCTATGCGCAAGATAAGTTAGCCCGCAAAAAGTTGGATTTAATTGCCTGCAATGATGTCTCGCGTGCCGACATTGGCTTTCAAAGTGACGATAATGCCATGACCGTATTTTGGCCTATGGGCGATGGCGTTGGCCGTGCCGACTTGGCCAAAGCCAGCAAAGCCCAAATCGCCCGTCAGTTGGTGCAGTTGCTCGCTGATCGACTCAGCAGCGCCGGCGCTTAAATAGCGAATAGATCACCGTTAGGAAGTTGAAATGAAGTCATTACAAGTCAAGATTTTAGACCCGCGCATTGGCAGCGAATTGCCGTTTCCTAGCTATGCCACTGAAGGTTCGGCAGGCCTAGATCTGCGCGCTTTGCTCGACGCGCCGTTAACATTAGCGCCCGGCGAGACGCAGCTTATTCGCACCGGATTGGCGATTTATATCGCTGACCCGGGCTATGCTGGTTTGATTTTGCCGCGCTCAGGACTAGGCCATAAACACGGCATCGTACTCGGTAACTTGGTCGGCTTAATCGACGCCGACTATCAAGGCGAACTCATGATTTCTTGCTGGAACCGCAGCTCAGTGGCATTTACGCTCGAGCCCGGCGAGCGCTTGGCGCAGTATGTTTTAGTGCCTGTAGTGCAGGCCAGTTTTGAAGTGGTTGAAGAGTTTCGCGCCTCAGAACGCGGCACCGGTGGCTTCGGCAGTTCTGGCCGTCAGTAATTCATTTTTGCGAGCATAAAGACATGGCACTTTCTCATAACGAAGCACTCAACGTTGCGTTAGTACTTACCGAAGCACTGCCGTATATCCAGCGCTTTAAGGGCGCAACGGTAGTGGTCAAATACGGCGGCAATGCCATGACCGACCCTGAGCTAGAGCACTCATTCGCGCGTGATATTGTGCTGATGAAAACGGTGGGCTTGAACCCGATTGTGGTGCACGGTGGCGGCCCGCAAATTGGCGACATGCTCAAGCGCGTGGGCAAAGAGTCTGAGTTTATCGATGGCATGCGTGTCACCGACAGCGAGACCATGGATATCGTAGAAATGGTACTCGGCGGCTCGGTTAACAAATCCATCGTCAATCTGATTAATCAGAACGGCGGTCGCGCCATTGGCCTTACGGGTAAGGATGCTAACTTGATTCGCGCGCGACGGATGACACTGTCGAAAAAGGATGCCGCGGGGGAAGATATTTCTGTCGATATTGGTCAGGTTGGCGAAGTTGCCGGCATCAAAACCGATGTGCTCGAGCTCATGTTCAAGAGCGATTTCATCCCAGTGATTGCGCCTGTGGGCGTTGGTGACGACGGTGCCTCCTACAATATCAATGCCGACTTGGTGGCAGGCAAAGTTGCTGAAGCCTTGAAGGCCGAGAAGTTGATCTTGCTCACTAACATCCCCGGTGTGATGGACAAAAATAAAAAAGTGCTGACCGGTCTGACTACCAAAGATGTCGACGCACTGATCGCCGATGGCACTATTTATGGCGGCATGCTGCCGAAAATTGCCTGCGCTTTAGATGCCGTCAGAAATGGCGTGCAAACCGCGCACATCATCGACGGTCGTGTGCCGCACGCCTGTTTGCTCGAAGTCTTTACCGACGATGGTATGGGCACTTTAATCAGCAATCGTCTGCCGAAAAAAGCTTAAATCGCGATGCTAGATGCCGGCGGGCAGGTCCTGCTATTTGGACTTGCTCTGCTGGCCAATACGCTTTCGGCACTCGCCGGCGGCGGTGCCGGCTTGTTGCAGCTGCCAGTGTTGTTATTACTCGGTCTCGCCTTCCCTACGGCATTAGCCACGCACAAAATTGCCAGCGTTGCCCTTGGTGTAGGTGCCACCTTGCGCCATCTTCGCGGTGACGGCATTGATTGGCGTTTTGCGCTGTTTATTTTGGCGGCAGGCCTGCCCGGCGTTTATGTTGGTACACAGGTTATTTTGCAGTTGCCAGATGCGTTGGCACGTGGTGCTTTGGGTGTGCTCACACTAGGTCTTGGTCTGTATTCATGGCGCCGGCCAGCTTTGGGCGTTAGTGCTGAAAAAGCCAATCGCGACCGCGCTGGTATGCTCATTGGCGCGCTCGGGCTATTTGCCATCGGCGTGTTAAATGGCTCGCTGACAAGTGGTACTGGCCTGTTTGTCACCCTATGGTTAGTGCGTTGGTTCGGACTCGATTACACCCGTGCGGTGACCTACACACTGATTTTGGTCGGGCTATTTTGGAATGGTACGGGCGCGATAGCCTTGGCTCAGCAAGCACCGGTGCAATGGGACTGGCTGCCGGCGTTGCTCTTGGGTTCATTACTTGGCGGCTATCTTGGCGCGCACATGGCTTTGCGTCATGGTAGCGGCGTAGTGAAGCGGGCGTTTGAGCTACTTACCGTGGCAGTTGGCTGCAAACTCTTGTGGGATGCCGCGCAAGCTTTGGTTTAGCCGGCATCGCCATAAAGCCATTGCAGCACCGCTAGCGCCGCTACAGGCGCTGTCTCGGTGCGCAAGACTCGCGGCCCAAACTGCCAAGGTTGAAAATCACAGGCTTGCGCCGCGCTAATTTCCGCAGCACTCAAACCACCCTCAGGGCCAATGAGCAGTGCTACTGACGCAGGCTTGTTTGAAGCATTTGGGCCGCCAGAAACACTAGGCGCTAGCACCCATTTTTGTGTCGCGACCACTGCTGTTTGCCAGTCACTCAGCGCCATTGGCCCATGTAGTAAAGGTAAGGTGTTACGCCCCGATTGCTCACAAGCGCTGACCAATACACCCTGCCAATGTGCTAGTTTTTTCTCGATAGCTTCCGCTCCACGCAGACGCAACTCGCAGCGCTCACTGCTGAGTAAGGTGATCTCGCTAACACCCAATTCCACGGCTTTTTGCAGTGCGTAATCGAGGCGATCGCCCTTGCTCATCACTAAGCCAAGATGCGTGTGTAGCGCCGACTCCACGGCTGGCATTGCGATCGAAATAACCGTGACCTGTGCCGAGCGCTTGCTGACTTCGATCAGCTCAACTTCAGCCTCACAGCCTTGACCATCAAACAGCACAGCATGGTCGCCGATGCGAGCGCGCAGTACACGAGTCCAATGATGCGCGGCGGCCTCTGGCAGGCTGAGTGTCATGCCTGCAGTCCATGTTTGCTCAGCGGTTACATATAAACGAATCATGATTTTCTCATCAAAAGTATCGGCACACGTGGTTACTCGCCGCGGCATAGTCTTAGCGACTACGCCATGCTTGGCCCCGCTTCACTAAAGCGGCCAGCCGGTGCGCGCAAACCCTCGTCAATAGCCTCAGCCGCGGTGGCGACCATCCAGCGAATTTGTTCGGGCGTGATGATATAAGGCGGCATGAAATACACCACATTGCCGATAGGTCGAAGCAATAATCCTCGCTTTAACGCAGCCTGAAAGATTGCCAAGCCACGGCGTTCGCGCCAGTCATACGGTGTGCCATTAGCTTTGTCGCGTACCAACTCAATCGCGGCAATCATGCCAGTTTGGCGCACACTGCTAACCTGCGGATGATCACGTAAGGGAGCGATGGCCTCCGCCAAAACCAAGGCCAATTGGCGGTTCGCGGCGATGATATCATGCTGCTTGAAGAGATCTAGCGAGGCCAATGCTACCCGCGCGGCGAGCGCATTGCCGGTATAGCTGTGCGAGTGCAAAAAGCCTTTCAGGGTGTCGTAACGGTCGTAAAAGACCTCATAAATCCGCGCGTGCGTGAGTACTACTGACATCGGTAAATAGCCTGCGGTTAAGCCTTTCGACAACACCAAAAAGTCGGGCGTGATGTCGGCTTGTTCGCAGGCAAACAAAGTGCCGGTTCGACCAAAGCCAACAGCGATTTCATCGGCAATCAAATAGACATTATGTTCATCGCATAATTCACGCAAACGCGTGAGGTAACGCGGCGAATACATGCGCATGCCAGCCGCGCCTTGCACCAAAGGTTCGACAATCACCGCAGCCACTTCATGCGCATGCTTGGCCAGTAGCGACTCCATGCCTTCTAATGCGCGCTGGCAATACACCTCGCAATCGCCATCGGGCGCACCCGCAGGTGCTGCCGGTGATGGTGCTCGCAGCGGCGCTTGCAGCAGCGGTCGATAAGTCTCAGAAAACAACGGAATATCGGTGACGCTGAGCGCGCCAATGGTTTCGCCGTGATAGCTATTTTCCAGCGCAATAAAGCGTGTTTTCTCAGGCGAGCCTTGGTTGCGCCAAGCATGCACGCTCATTTTCAGCGCGACTTCGATGCCAGAGCTGCCATTGTCGGCATAGAAGCAGCGCGTTAACCCTGGCGGCGCTAAGGCCACCAAGCGTTCACTAAGCTCGACAATCGGTTCATGCGTAAAGCCAGCCAAAATCACATGCTCGAGCGTGTCTGCTTGCTCGCGTAAGGCGGCATTAATCTGTGGGTGGGCATGACCAAATAAATTCACCCACCATGAGCTGATGGCATCCATATAGCGCTTGCCATCGAAGTCTTCTAACCAAATGCCTTCGCCACGGCGTATCGGCACTAATGGTAATTGCTCGTGGTCATGCATTTGCGTGCACGGGTGCCAAACATGCGCTAGATCGCGGCGCGAAATATCGGCATTGCTAGAGCGCTTAGTCATTGCGAAGACTCTACGTTGGTGGGCGCTTGAGTGACTGTTTGAGCCATGGCAGGCGAATCAGTTTTCGCGTAATACGCCACCAGTCTGGCCGCCACCGAATCACTCCATACGTTCACCGCGGTGCGGCACATATCCAATGGTCTATCGGTGATTAACAGTAAGCCCAATGCCTCGGCTGGTAGCCCAACGCGGTCCAAGATTAGCGCGATAGCGACAAGGCTGGCAGCAGGAATGCCGGCCATACCTGTTGAAGTGGCTAGCGCCAAAAATAGAACCAATAACTGCTGCACAATAGTTAAATCAGCACCTAGAAGCTGAGCTAAAAACAGCACCGCCACGCACTCATACAGCGCAGTGCCATCCATATTCATCGTAGTGCCCAGCGGCACGGTGAGACCGGTCACAGATGAAGGCACTTTTGCGCGATCATTTAGGCAGCGTAGGGTCACCGGCAAAGTCGCTGCCGATGATGCGGTAGAAAATGCCATCCATAATGCGGGACTCATATCACGGGCATGTTGCAACGGCGATACGCGAGCCAAACGCCAGAGCACAAGGCCAAGACTGAGGCCGGCATGCAGCACTAGCGCGAGCAATACCGTGATGACGAACCAGGCCAATGGTTCGGCGGCAGCCCAGCCAACTTGCGCAGCACTGGTGGTGACTAAAGCGAAAACGCCAAGCGGCGCGGTGCGCAAAACCCATTGCGTCACTGTCATTAGCAGGTGTTGCAAGCTATCCCAAAGTACTTGCTGCGACTGACGAAACTCCGTCGGCAATGTGCGCAGCGCTAGGCCTAAGACTAGCGAAAACAGCACAACGGCGATCAAATTGCCTGTGCTTAAGGCATTGAAAATATTGCCCGGCACTAAGCCTAATAATGTGCTTTGCCAGTCGCTACTGCCGTTGGCGAACGTAGGTGAGAGGCTGGCTTGTGCCATGAGGCTTTGCACATCTTCGGGGTCTAAGCCGGCGCGTAAGCCTGGCGCGATGACATTGCTCAAGATCAGGCCCATGCTGACCGCCAGTAGCGTGCTCATGCCGTAATAGCCGGCAGTGAGCGCACCTAAACGCCCAGGCGCTTGCTCAAGTTTGCCGAGGCCGGCGATCAATGTGGTGGCAATTAACGGTACGGCGACCATCTTCAGGGCATTTAAAAATAAGCTGCCGGTAACGCCTGTGATGCTGAGTGCGGCGTCTTGCCACGGCGCTAGCGGGCCTGACAGTAGCGCGGCGGCGACTAGGCCAAGACCGAGGCCTAATAAGATTTGCCGAGTTAAAGACATGCCTGCTCCAGTATGAATGCTGAGGTGTGGCCACCACTGGGCATGGGTGGCATCGTGGCGCTACTTTAGCAGACTGGTTTGTGAGCGGGGCAATGCGTGGCGATGAGCGTGCTTAGAAGCCGGCAGCTTGACCTTCGCGACGTGGATCTGCAGCGCCTTGCAAGATGCTACCGCGGCGCACGATGACGCCATGGCCGCTGGCCATTTCGACCACTTTCACATCGTGGCCACGCGCTTTGAGTTCGGCAATCGCATCTCTGCCGAGTGTGCGTTCGACTTCGGTTGGGCCATTGCGATTGAGCGCCATCGGTAAGGAAACGAGCTTGCTAGCATCATGCACACCGGCAATGTAGGCGCTCAGCACTCGTGCATTAAAGCCTAAGATGCGGCTGCCGCCGGGCGAGCCCATGGCGAGTACAGGGCGACCTTCATCATTAATCAATACAGTCGGTGACATGGCGCTGCGCGGGCGCTTGCCAGGGCCAACACGGTTGGCCACAGGCAGATCGCTTTGCGTGGGCACGAAGCTGAAGTCGGTGAGTTGATTATTCATCAGTACGCCGCGAATCAGTAGGCGAGAGCCAAAGCGATCTTCGATAGATGAAGTCATTGCCAACCAACGGCCTTGGGTATCGACAATACTGATATGGCTAGTGCCGTGCTCGAGAATTTGTCCATCAGTGGCACTAACTTTTGCGCCATGTGGCGTGCCCGCCGGTACAGCACCTTGAGCGGCTAAATCTTCAATAAGACGTGCACGCTGATTCAAATAATAGTGGCTGAGTAGGCCACTTACTGGCACGACAACTTTGCGCGGATCAGCACCGTAGCGCTGGCGGTCAGCAAAGCCTAAACGCTCAGCCTCGAGCAAGCCATGCAGAGAGTCGGTGCTGAGGTCATTGCCAAGAGTATTGAGCACGGGGCCACGCTGAGTTTGTTGATGGCGCTGCCAGAGGCTGACCATTTCCAACACACTAAAGCCACCGCTGGGTGCTGAGGCCGAACAAGCATTAAAGCTAGCGATGGGCAGGCAGAGTGCCGGCGTCACATCGGCGCTATACGAAGACCAATCGCTATCGGTGATGTCGCTACCAGCGGCGCGTAACTCACGGACAAAGCGCTTGGCTAGCTTGCCTTGATAAAATACTGATGGGCCTTCTTTGGCCAGCGTTTCTAGCAGTTCGGCATAGGCTGGGTTTTTCAGCAAGTGGCCGGTTGGCCAAGCTTTGCCGGAGCGATTTAGCAGCAGTGGCGCCAAGGTTTTTGAGCGCGCTAGCAGAGGGTCAGTGGCGGAAAGCGTGTGCAAACGGTGCGACACCGGCACGCCTTTGCGTGCGGCCTCGATGGCTGGCGCGAGCAGGGTTTGCCACGGCAGCTTGCCCCAGCGCTGATGCGCCAGATCGAGCATAGACACGACGCCAGGCACACCAACCGCACGGGCGTTGGCCAGGGCTTCGTCGAAGGCCATGGCTTGGCCATCGGCACGTAAAAATCGGCGCTCAGTGGTTGCAGCAGGTGCTGTTTCGCGACCATCGATCGCGGTTACACGAGCAGTTTTTTCTCGCAATGGTTCGGCGAAAACCATAAAGCCGCCGCCACCAAAACCAGATGACTGCGGCTCAACCAAGCCGAGCATGGCTTGTGCAGCAATGGCCGCATCGATAGCACTGCCGCCAGCACGTAGCATCGTGAGCGCGGCCTCAGTGGCAAGCGGATGCGCAGTCACCACCATGGCGTTGGCAGAAGTCATTGTGCTTAGCGGGTAGCGGCCAGAGCCAGCTTCTGGTGTGGCTTGACGCAGAGCATTGGCCGCTAAAACAGCGGCTGTGTCGCTTGCGGGCTGATGGCTGCAGGCGCTCAGT
>NZ_CEYEMI010000043.1:0-10327 GCF_982810325.1 Paraperlucidibaca sp. | reverse complement strand
TGGGGGGATTACCATAGCTAGGTCCGAATTTGATACACCACAATCGGATCGACTCATAACTGACAGAGATACCCTTCTCTGCCAGCAAGTCTTCGATATCACGGAAGCTCAGATTGAATCGGTAATAGATCCAGACTGCGTAGCTGATGATGCTGGGGTGAAAGCGATGTCGTTTGTAGGTACTCATACGCGAATTATCACAAGCGGCGAGTTAACTTATCAGTACCAGGCTAATGCCATAATGCACCACTGTTTCGACGCTAAACATAGCCAAGTTAATCACCAGCGCAACGATCAATACTGAAACGTGCGCTGGCCTCCGATGCCTTGCTAGCATATTGACTATTGTAGAAATTAGGCCTTCTGGCGCCCTTCTTTCCAATGCTCGATTAATCGATACATTGCCGGCAAGGCTACTAGAGTTAACAATGTGCTAGTAATTAAGCCGCCAATCACAACAATCGCTAACGGTTTTTGCACCTCAGCGCCTGTTCCTGTGGCGAGTGCCATAGGAACAAAGCCGAGCGAGGCAACCATCGCAGTCATCAGTACTGGCCGTAAACGAGACAACGAGCCCTGCTCCACAGCAGTGTTCAATGACACGCCCTCCTCACGGAGTTGATTAATTCGGCTGACCATCACCAAACCATTGAGCACAGCCACGCCCGAAAGCGCAATAAAACCAATTGCTGCAGTAATAGAAAAGGCAATACCAAAAGCCCAGAGCGCAAGGACGCCACCTGATAGGGCAAGTGGCACAGCTGTAAACACTAACAATGCTTGGCGAACGCTACCAAGCGCCATAAATAGCAAGATTAAAATGAGACCAAAGCAAGCTGGGACAACAATCATAAGCCGTGACTTGGCTGCCTGAAGATTCTCAAATTGACCACCCCACACTAACCAACTGCCTGCTGGCAACTGTACTTGCTTTTCAATGAGCTGCTGAGCCTCCTCCACAAATGATGACAAATCACGGCCACGGACATTTGCGGCAACAACTATTCGGCGCTTACTGTCCTCTCGGCTGACCTGATTGAGACCATCTTGCAACGAAAGCGTGGCAACACTGCCTAAAGTAATAAAGCGCTGCTCAGCAAACGTGCTTGCTACAGCCACTGGTAAAGCGCGCAACTGATCAAGATCGGTACGTACAGCCTCAGGCAGCCTAACCATCACTGCAAAGCGACGATCACCCTCAAAAATATCACCAGCTTGCTGGCCACCTATGGCTGCCGTCACCATATCTTGCACATCTCCCATACGAAGGCCCAAGCGTGCCAAAGCATCACGATCGAAATCGATATCGAGTAAAGTTTGGCCCTCAACTTGCTCAACTTTGACTTCACTTGATCCTTCAATACTGCGTAGCGCTTGAGCAACCTGATTAGCGGTAGCGAGCATTTTTGCAAAGTCATCGCCAAAGACTTTGACAGCAACATCGCCGCGTACACCAGATAACAGCTCGTTAAAACGCATTTGAATTGGCTGACTAAACTCGTAGTTATTACCAGGCAACTCAGTCACTTTATGCTCAATGCGTTCGATCAACTCAGACTTAGTCAAATTTGGATTCGGCCATTGCTCTCGTGGTTTTAAAATAATAAAGGTATCCGATGCGCTAGGTGGCATAGGGTCAGCCGCCATCTCAGCAGTGCCGGTTTTGGAGAAAACAAAAGCAACTTCCTTAAATTGCTTCACTGTATTTTCAACCTGCAATTGCATTTGGCTCGACTGTTTAATACCTGTACTAGGAATACGCAGCGCTTGCATGGCGATATCTTTCTCATCAAGCGTTGGAACAAACTCTTGTCCGAGCTGAGTAAAAACCAGTAATCCAATTGCAAATGAGCCTAAAGCAATAGCAATGACTTTCCTTGGCCAACGCAACGACCAAGACAAAGCTGGCTTATACAATGCGTTTGCCCTGCCTAATATTCGCCCTTCTTTTTCCTCTATAGTTCCAGTAAAAAATATGCCAATTAGTGCTGGAATCAAGGTGAGTGACAACATAAAAGCTGCCAATAAAGCCAAAATTACGGTCGCTGCCATCGGGTGAAACATCTTACCTTCAACACCTTCCAGCGCTAGAATCGGTAAGTAAACTGTAATAATAATGGCCTGTCCAAACACCGAAGGCCGAACCATTTCACGCGTTGCAGCCAATACAGCCGATAGTCGCTCCTCAAGGCTCAGAGGCCTCCCCATTCGATGTTGACTAGCCGACAGGCGGCTCAAACAGTTCTCAACAATAATGATAGCGCCATCAACAATTAGACCGAAATCCAATGCGCCAAGGCTCATCAAATTTCCACTAATACCAAGCTTCACCATGCCAGTGCTCATTAGTAAAACCGTCAACGGAATAACCAATGCTGCTATTAGTGCAGCCCGCAC
Organism: Paraperlucidibaca sp.; assembly: GCF_982810325.1. Classification (NCBI taxonomy): domain Bacteria; kingdom Pseudomonadati; phylum Pseudomonadota; class Gammaproteobacteria; order Moraxellales; family Moraxellaceae; genus Paraperlucidibaca; species Paraperlucidibaca sp. The sequence goes on along the minus strand of NZ_CEYEMI010000043.1, from coordinate 7,930 downwards.
ATTTCCAAGCATCAAAAAGAGCACAGCAATGACCAACAGTGCACCTTCGCTAAGATTCTTAGCTATGGTCGAGACTGTGGCATTCACCAACTTACTACGATTTAGTACCGTCTGAGCCTCTATACCTGGCGGCAGGCTACGGCGTATCTCAATGAGTTTCTTATCAACCGCTATGGCTACGGTGCGCGAGTTTTCGCCAATACGCATCAAAGCCGTGCCAATAACAGCCTCTTGGCCATTTTCGCTTGCCGAGCCTGTACGCAACTCCTCCCCAATCTCCACTCGGGCAATGTCGCGCATGTAAATTGGCGTATTGCTTCGCGTGGCGACTACGGTATTGGCAATATCATTTAGAGTTTTAAGTCGGCCATCAACACGAACCAGATATGACTCGCCTCGCGACTCTATATATCCTCCGCCGCGACTTTGGTTGGCTACCTCCAATGCCTCAACCACATTGTTCAACGATAAACCATACGCTCTTAATTTCAGTGGATCGGGTTGAACGTGATACTGCTTGGCGAACCCGCCAATACTGTCTACACCTGCAATACCGGGCAACCCCTTTAACTGCGGGCGAATGATCCAGTCCTGCACTGTGCGCAAATAGGCGGCTTGCGCCACTGTACTGCGCAAATATTCACCTTCTGGTGTCAGATAACTACCATCCGTCTGCCATCCCGGTTGACCATCGGTAATCTCCGCACCTTCACCTTGTGGGTGCGTAAATTTCACGGCCCACATATATACTTCGCCTAGGCCGGTAGAGATTGCACCCATGCGAGGTGATGCTTTATCAGGTAGCGCCTCTTTAGCTTCATTCAGCCGCTCAGTGACCTGATTTCTTGCGAAGTAAATATCAACATCATCGTTAAAAACTGCCGTGACTTGCGAAAAGCCATTCCGAGATAACGACCGTGTTGATTGAAGGCCAGCAATACCTGCCAAGGCACTTTCAATTGGATATGTCACCTGCTTCTCAATGTCCTCTGGTGATAAACCTGAAAGCACGGTGTTTATTTGCACTTGATTATTGGTGATGTCCGGCACGGCATCGATAGGCAGTTTTTGAAGCGAATACACGCCAAAGCCCGCCATCAATAGCACTAGAACGACAACCAAATAGCGATGCGCTAAAGAAAAACTAATGACTTTATCGAGCATGATGATGCTCCTGCTGAGTCTTGAATAAATTAATCATCATGTGCCGCCTCCGATTTACCTAAATCGGCTTTGAGCACAAAGACATTACCCGTAGCAAAACGTTCACCTTCACTTAGGCCATTCAAAATCTCTTGGCGATCGCCGCTACGACTGCCAAGCACAACAGCACGTGGCGTCAACCCTGCAGCCCCCTCAACAAAAACTGATGGCTCATTTTCAATCATCAAAATAGCTGATTGAGGCACACTAACCACCAGCTTAGGCTCGCCCATTTGTATGGACGCGTCGACAAACTCTCCTGATCGCCAATCGCCCTGCGAATTATTAATCTGCACCCGCACAGAGCCACTTCGGCTGGCAGGGTCTAGCTCAGGCTGTACAAAAATCACGCTGCCTTGCGTCTTTTGGCCAGACTTATTACGAACCCAAACTGATTGACCTACACGCACACTGGCCAGCTCACTTACTGGAATAGCTAAGTCAATCCACAACACAGACAGGTCAGCAATTCTAAATAAGGGTTTTTCACTGTCGACAGCCTCACCTATCGTTAGATCCTTACTAAGCAATGTGCCTGAAATTGGGGCTCTTAAACTAAATTTCGCCAAGTGACTACCAGCCTTCAATTCGCGAGCACTTTTCTCGCTGAGCCCTAATGACATTAAACTTTGCTGTGCGCTCTGAACCTCAATACGGGCTTCCGCCAATGCGCCACGAGCAGCTAGATAGTCTTGCTCAGCACTGATTTTTTTCTCCCACAACGATTTCTCACGAGTAAATACCGATTGCGACAAAGCGAAGCGCTCTCGCGCGGACAAAAACCGAGCAGAGGCATCTGAAAGCTGTGCGCTTTCAATCGTTGCCAAAAGATCACCAGCTCGAACCTTGCTTCCGATTTGAATGGGGGCGGAGCGAACCGTGCCTAATACTGGAGACGAAATACGTGCCTCGCGATCAGTACTCAATACAAGCTGGCCAGGCAAGGCCAATGCCGTGACAAAATTAGCCTTAGCAGCAGTTTCTATTGCCAAACTATTGGCTTTTAACTGAGCCTCATTGAGCTTCACGTATTGAGGGTCAGCATGCTCATCTTCAGCTTGCTCAGTCTGTAAGGCTGAGGTGTGTTGCTCATGCTCCTGAGCTAGCGGGCCGTACTCCATGATGTACCAGACAGCTCCGGCGCCAATCATCACGAAAAAGAATATAAGCAATAAATTTTTGATAATTTTCATAGTGTACTTCCGGCAAATGTAGCAAAGCCAAGCAGCTCATTGAGTGCCGCATCGCTTTGATGAAATGTGAGTCTCGCCGCCAAATATTGGCTCTGTGAGTCGATTAGACTGCGCTGTGCATCAAGCAAATCGAGTAGTGAGAATTTTCCAGCGCTATAGCCTTCTTGAGTCGCCTCGGCAGCCTCACGAGCCACGCGCAATACATTGTCGCGCAACTGCTCAGCCTCCTGATAACTTGCCGTACGTTGTGTCTCAAGTTGATCTCGCTGAGTTCTCCACTGCTGATTAATTAGCGTCCGATCAGCCTCTGCAGCAACAACGTTTGCCTTAGCAGTAAGCACAGCCCCTTGGTTTCGATTGAAGAGTGGAATCGGGACGGACACACCAACGAGGAGACTTTCATCACGAGTGCCAGCATCGCGCTTCATACCCGCAGAGAGTGTGAAGTCAGGCACGCGCTCTGCTTGCGCTAAACGCATTGCCGCCTGCTCCTTTTGCACGCGAATATCTGCCTGCTTGAGTATGGGAGTTTTATCACTTGGCTCATTTGGCTCAATTAAGAGCTGAGGAAGCACTAACGCATCATTTAGTGATTCAGTAAGCTCAGCCTCGCCCCATAGCGCTGCTAAGCGCCTTTGCGCTAGTAGTCGAGACTGACTCTGTAACCTCAAAGCACGTTCCGCGCCCCTCATGGCAACGGTTGCTCTAGACAGCTCTATTGGAGAGACCTTCCCGGCACTAACTCGCGCCGACACAGAGTCATGCGTTTGTTTGGCCAAGCCCAGTCTTTGGTCAGCTATATCGAGCTGCTCCTCAGCAGCCACGGCATCGATATATCGTTCACGCGTTAGTCGAATCAGCCGTAAACGCTGAGATTGGGAATCAAGAGCAGTAAGGGCTTGCTCATCTTCAGCAACTGCCTGGCGAGCACTGCGCTTGCCAGGCAACGAAAATCGCTGACTAAGAGTGAAAGTTGTAGTGGCATCGCCAGTAGAGCGTCGAGTATCGCCAGAGAAATCCTCGAGCACATAGCTCAGCTCTGGATTGGGCAATACTCCGGCCTGCACAGTGCGGCCGGCCGCAGCCTCCTCCAGCGCATTACTGAGGGCTGTTTGTGGATTCTTCGCCAGTACGCGTTGAGTAGCGTCAACTAGACTTAAGCTCGCTGCTGCTGTCGTTGAGCACAGCAAAACAGAAAGCAAAGTGAAAACTGAAAAATAGCGGTACATGATAATTCCTTGAGGACAAAAAGTTGACAGGCACGTGCCTGACTCCAGACGTCAACAGGGAAAATCAAATATGTAGGTAAGCGGTTTCGCGGATAATGATGGAAAACGGCTTTACCGGAGGGCCAGTGCCATCAGGAACTTTCAGCTGAGAAAACTCACCTGAGATATACGCGGGATTGGTATAGAAAGGCTGAATAAGCGCTGGAGGATCTGATAATTGCAACGTCGAATAGAGCGATGCGTGATCGTTGTGGCCATCTTGAGCCTGAAAGTCCACACAGGGTGTCTCAGAGCTTTTCTCATCAACTGCCGAAGGGCATGGCTCACCAGTGTGCTCCCAAACGACCACACCATCAGGCTCAAGGCATAAAGTGTCAGCTAGCGCCGTACAAGAGCTAAACGTCCAATGCAGCAACAGCATCACCATCAAGGATAGTGTTAGCCGGCGCCTCTTGGTTAACTGTTGTGATGCTGACATCATGCTTACACTAGGGCTCTTATAAATTAGTAAATACCAATAGAACTATACACAAATTACATCAAATATTCCGACTTTATCCCCGCATAAAGCCCAAAGACAGCTATCAGTAGGGGGGAGCCTCGCAAACTGGCTCGCAGCTTCTTGGATGGCCAACACTTTTATGCGAGCTTTTCACCGTTTACTAGCAGCCTACGAGCAGTTTTGCCCCAAAAAACCAACACTACTGGAATCAAAATCAGTGAATCAGCTAACCAAACACCATACTGCAAGACTCAGCTGGAGCAAATGACACTTCACACTGCTGCCAAAACCCTATCAGGGATTGCTACCTACACTATTTTCTTAGCAGCCTCATCCCATTACCTACAACTAAAAGGCTAGCCCCCACATCAGCGAACACCGCCATCCACATGGTACCCACGCCCATTAGGGTGAGCACAAGGAACACAGACTTGATACCTAATGCCAAGGTAATATTTTGGATCAATATTGAATGCGTAGCCTGCGACAATTTAACGAAAGCAGGTATTTTACGTAGGTCATCATCCATCAAGGCAACGTCAGCTGTTTCAATTGCGCTATCGGCGCCCAAAGCTCCCATCGCAAACCCAATATTGGCACGGGCAAGTGCCGGAGCATCGTTAATGCCATCACCAACCATACCCACTGTACCTTTAGCGCTGAAATCTTCAATTGCTCTCAATTTGTCTTCGGGCAGTTGATTACCGCGAGCCTGATCGACCCCTACTTCGTCAGCAATTGCTTTAGCAGTATGCGAGTTATCTCCGGTAAGCATCACAGTCTTAATTCCTAAGCGATGCAGCTCAGCGATAGCCATACGGCTGCTATTCTTGACCGTATCGGCTACAGCAAACAGGCATAGTACCTGCTTTTCGTCGACAAGCATCACGACCGTTTTCCCTTGGAGCTCCAACTCACTCAAACGTGCCTCTAGCTCAGGGGAACAAAGGCCAAGATCATGCACTAAGCGATGGTTTCCCAACGAGTACAACTGACCATCAATCAGGCCACGCACTCCGCGACCAAGCAGTGCCTCGAAAGAAGCGACATCTTTCCGCTCAATCTCATGTTGATTCACAGCATTTGCTACTGCTCGTGACACTGGATGGTCGGAGCGACCAGCTAAGCTGACTGCCAATTGACGACAGTGAATTGCATCCATATCAGCAAGCACTTTGAAGTCAGTCTGCACAGGCTTACCATGTGTGATAGTGCCGGTCTTATCAAGTGCTAGCCAAACGAGCTTGCGGCCTTCCTCCAAATACACCCCACCCTTTATTAAGATACCCTGGCGAGCGGCGGAGGCTAGCCCACTGACAATAGTCACTGGGGTCGAAATCACTAGCGCGCATGGACACGCGATGACGAGCAAAACTAATGCTTTGTAGATCCAGTCAAACAGATCTCCATTCATCAACAGCGGTGGAAGTACAGCTACCATTATCGCAACGGCGAATACTATCGGTGTATAAACACGGGCGAACTGATCAACGAAACGCTGAGTCGGCGCCTTAGCGCCCTGTGCTTCCTCAACGGCATGAATGATGCGAGCTAGGGTCGTATTACTTGATGCCGCTGTGACTCGATACTCAAAGGAGCCGGACTCATTGATTGTCCCCGCATAAACCGGGTCACCTTCAGCCTTATCCACCGGCAAGCTTTCCCCGGTGATTGGTGCTTGATTCACCGACGAATGACCATTCAGAATTTCACCGTCAAGTCCGATACGTTCGCCGGGCTTTACTCGCACTACGCTGCCTACAGCCACTGTACCGGGATTTTCCTCTTGCCAAGAGCCATCTGCCTGCTGCACAGATGCTGTTTCTGGAGCAAGCTCCATGAGCCCCTTAATTGCATTTCGCGCGCGATCAAGTGACTTAGCTTCGATCAGCTCAGCAATAGTGAACAACACCATCACCATGGCAGCCTCCGGCCACTGCCCCAACGCAAGAGCACCGGTCACGGCGATACTCATTAATGCATTGATATTGAGGTTGCCATTACGAATCGCGACCCACCCTTTTTTATAGGTGGTCAAGCCGCATGCAGCAACGGCCACGATTGCAAAAATAGCAGATAGTGCACTCGGCAACCCGATCCAGCTCACAGTTTCCGACAATACTGCCGCTACCCCAGCCAAAGCTAACGGCCACCAAGAAGTCTTTGCCTCCTTACGATCGACTGGTTTGGCGCTATCAACACTCAACTCAGGTCGAAAACCTAATGAGCGCAGGGCCTCCAACACTTGGGCCAGTGTGTTCGAGGCATGTACTACAGTCAGCTCTCGTCTCATCAAATTAAACGTTAGGCTCTTGACCTGCACCATACCAGCTAGCCTCTTGCGGATAAGCGCCTCTTCGGTAGGGCAGTCCATCTGCAAAATACGTATGGACGTGCTGGTGGTGTCCGTCGTCATTTCCGTTTCTGCTAAGTCGCTAAGTGCAATTGGAGTACTAGAGCAACACTGACCATCTGAGCCATCAAGCAAAACAGAAGGTATTAGGTCGCTACTCTCAATTGCTGAATCTTTAGTGTTTTCAATCTCATGATTTGAGCTTCGGTTTTGCTCAAGCTCACCACCCTCAATGTGATCATGATCTAAATGGTTAGTCATGGTAAATCTCCATTTCTCATCGTATGATTCTCATTCAAAACCCTAAAGTAACTTTAGAGTCAAGCGTATTGGAGTCCAATCAATGAAGATAGGAGAGCTTTCTCACGAGGCACAATGCACCGTAGAAACGGTGCGCTATTACGAAAAAGTTGGACTTCTGCCAGCACCCGCGCGAACAGCAAGCAACTATCGTCACTATGGAAGCGTGCACGTCGATCAACTACGCTTCATTCGCAATTGTCGTGCACTAGATATGACACTGGAGGAGATCCGTGCACTACAGAGTTTTGTCACTCAGCCTGCAGGTGATTGCAGTGCTGTGAATCAACTTCTTGATGAGCACATCGACCATGTCGACTTGCGCATAGCTGAACTGTCCCAGCTCAAAGAAAAACTCAGCGAGCTTAGTCGGCGATGTCAAAACAAACAGTCAATTATAACTTGCGGCATTCTTCAAGGACTGACCTCAATGGAATCAGAACCACAGCATGATAGACATACTCATCTGTAGTAAGCCAAAACCATCTCATAACGGTACTGACAAGTTAACTTCCAGGCACAGCAAAAATTGACCTTTGCGCCTCTATGCAACCACCGCTCTCCATGTTGCGAACACAGCTGTCCTACTTCGGCGATAATGGCTTGCTGAGGTTAGGTGTCTTCCAAGACTGAATAAGCTTGATACTGCTGCATGGTTCGCTAGAAATGGTACTGACAAGTTAACTTCTTAGCTCAGCAATAGTTGACCCTGGCGCCTTTAAGCAACCACCGATCTCCACGTCGCGAACGCAGCTGTCCTGCTCCGGCGATAATGGCCTGCTGATGTTAGGTGTCTGCCTAGATTGAATAAGTTAGATACTGCGGCATGGTTCGTTAGAAACAACTGAGCCTGGCTCGGCGACTTGAATCGCCTCATTCCCCGCTCTCGAAATCGCGTCAACTCATGCGATTGCTCTGCCCTGTTGTTCGCGTACTTGGCTGTATTGTGATGAGCAGTCGGCATTAGCTCGCGTTGCGCAACTTTGTAGCTTGCCAACTTATCAGTGACTATTGTTCGTGGCTCACCGCCATGATTGCGTAACAAGCGCTTAAAGAATTGCTTTGCCGCCGCACCATTGCGCCTACTCTGAACGAAGACATCGACCACTTCGCCATCTTGATCAACGGCTCGCCACAAGTAGTGTTGTTT
>NZ_CEYEMI010000042.1:7545-11687 GCF_982810325.1 Paraperlucidibaca sp. | reverse complement strand
CCCGTGAAAACTCAACTCCCGAAGCTTCTTTTGCATCAGCAGCCGCTGCATCTGAAAGCGCCGCATTTACACGGCGGCTAACATAACCCATGCGCTCGAGTGTGGCGAAGTCGTAGCGAGTATCAAGCCCGCCAAGGTCATAAACGTAATTCGGTAAATAACCCGAGGCGAGCAGGCGATAATCCCAGGGCAGGTCGCCGATGATGCGCTGCATCATGCCGAACACGATGGTGGTGCAGTTGGCGGTAAGCGTGTGGTAGAAGCGCGGAGTGGCGGCGAGCGTATTGGCCTCTTCTATATAGGCGAGAAATAGCGCGCGGCGGTCGGCGGCGTTGAGCTGGGTGCGAAATAGAAATACTTTTTCGTCACGCACTTTGCTGCGCACGCCAATGATGTCGCGCTCGTCGGCGGCCACCACACTGAGCTCGAAGCGTTTGAGAAAGCCGCCGATTTCAGAGAATTCCTCGCCCTTTTCTTTGCGAATTTCCACCGAAAAGACTACGTGACGGCCATCATCGAAGCCGAATGACACGAGCGTGTGGGCAATGGCGGGAATGGTCCAATAGGACACGATGAGGTCAACTAAACTGAGTTGCGCGAGATCGTAGTGGCGGGTTTCCCAGCGCTCATCGATGTCGGTTTCCGAGCGCCAAGTGAAGTTGCGCACATTGTGCAACGTGACTAGTTCAGTGGCATCGCTAGCAAGAGGCGCAGTAGAACTTGTCTCGATAGTCGCTCGTTTGCCTGAATGAGTCGCTAAGCTCAGCGAACCAGTGGTCATGCGCGCAACATCTGGCGCCCAATCGCGGTCATTTGATGGCGTAATGCTGCGCCACCAAAGCGCTGCCGCCACGAGGATAATTGCTATTAACGAACAAGAAACAATGAGTGCGCGCACGTTGATGACCCTGATGAGTTCGTCAAAAAGCCGAGAGAATCAAACCAACCTTAACGCAAAAAACTCAAACTATTCCCATTCAATAGTCGCCGGCGGCTTGCTCGACACATCATAGGCCACACGGGAAATGCCGCTAATCTCATTGATAATGCGATTCGACACCTTCTCTAGCAGATCGTATGGCAGTTGTGCCCAGCGTGCGGTCATAAAGTCGATGGTTTCAACAGCGCGCAAGGAAACAACCCAAGCGTAGCGTCGGGCATCGCCAACAACGCCGACAGATTTCACCGGCAAGAACACCACGAAAGCTTGCGAAGTTTTCGCGTACCAGCCGAAGCGGCGCAGCTCTTCAATGAAGATGGCATCGGCTTCGCGCAGCAAGTCGGCATATTCTTTTTTCACTTCGCCGAGGATGCGCACGCCCAAGCCGGGGCCGGGGAATGGGTGGCGATAGACCATGTCTTCGGGCAGACCGAGGGCGACGCCGAGTTTGCGCACTTCATCTTTGAATAATTCGCGCAGCGGCTCGACCAGCTGCATGGCCATATGCTCAGGCAAACCGCCCACGTTGTGGTGCGATTTGATCACATGCGCTTTGCCGGTTTTGCTCGCCGCCGACTCGATCACGTCGGGATAAATCGTGCCTTGCGCTAACCATTTCACTGGCTGCTCTGGAGAGGTCGCTAGTTTGGTGGCTTCGCGATCGAAAATATCGATGAAGGTTTTGCCAATGACTTTGCGCTTAGCTTCAGGGTCAGAAACTCCGGCGAGGCCATTCAAAAATTCATCTTCGGCATCGACGCGAATCACTTTAATGCCCATGTTTTGCGCAAACATGGCCATGACTTGATCGCCTTCGTTTTTGCGCAATAAGCCGTTGTCGACAAAGACACAGGTGAGCTGGTCGCCGATGGCTTTGTGTAGCAGCGCCGCGACTACTGATGAGTCGACGCCACCGGACAAGCCGAGCAAAACTTGGTCGTTGCCGACTTGAGCTTGCACGCGGGCAATCGCGTCTTCGGCGATATTTTCCGGCGTCCATAGCGATTGGGTTTGGCAAATATCATGGACAAAACGCTGCAGCAACGCACCGCCCTGTGCCGTGTGCGTGACTTCAGGGTGAAATTGCAGGCCGTAAAAGTCGCGCGCTTCATCGGCCATGGCGGCGATGGGGCAGCTAGGCGTGGCAGCGGTGATGCGGAAGCCCGGAGCCAACTCGACGACTTTGTCGCCGTGCGACATCCAGACATCCAGTACTGAGTTGCCTGAGGCATCTACACGGTCGGCAAGCTTACCAAATAAGGCATCGCGGCTGGTGTCGGCGCTGTTATTGGCGGCTTGTGCGGCGTCTGGCACTACAGTGACTTCGGCGTAACCAAACTCATGCACCGGCGAGCTTTGCACTTCGCCGCCGAGTTGCTGCGCCATGGTTTGCATGCCGTAGCAAATGCCTAATACCGGCACACCTAACGTAAAGACTAATTCAGGCGCACGTGGCGAACCTTCGACCGTGACCGTTTCCGGGCCGCCACTCAAGATGATGCCCTTCGGGTTGAATTCGCGAATTTCGTCGTCGCTCATATCGAACGCGCGCATCTCGCAATAGACACCAAGCTCGCGCACGCGGCGGGCAATGAGCTGGCTATATTGCGATCCGAAATCGAGAATCAGCAGGCGGTGGGCGTGAATATCTTGAGTCATAGTTTTCATAAACGGTAGTTCGGCGCTTCTTTGGTGATGGTGACGTCGTGCACATGCGATTCTTTCATGCCGGCGGCCGAAATCTTGATGAACTTTGGCTTGGTGCGCGCAGTGGCGATGTCGGCTGAGCCGGTATAGCCCATCGACGAGCGCAAGCCGCCCATCATTTGATGAATGATGCCGCTCATTGGGCCTTTATAGGCAACGCGACCTTCGATGCCTTCGGGTACCAATTTTTCTACGCCAGCAGAAGCATCTTGGAAGTAGCGATCGGCTGAGCCGCCGCCAGTTTGCGCCATGGCACCGAGCGAACCCATGCCACGGTAAGCTTTGTAATAGCGACCTTGGAATAACTCGACTTCGCCTGGCGCCTCTTCAGTGCCAGCCAGCAGTGAACCAACCATGATGCTGCTAGCACCGGCGGCGATAGCTTTAGCGATGTCGCCAGAGTAGCGAATACCACCATCGGCAATCAGAGGGATTTCGTCATTGAGCGCGCGGGCGACGGAATCGATAGCCGAAATTTGCGGCACGCCGATGCCGGCGACGATGCGTGTGGTGCAAATCGAGCCGGGGCCGATGCCCACTTTCACGGCATCTGCACCAGCCTCTAGCAAGGCTTTCGCCGCTTCGCCAGTGGCGATATTGCCGCCGATAACCTGCATATTTGGATACTTTTGCTTGATCCAGCGCACGCGCTCGATCACGCCGGCACTATGGCCATGGGCGGTGTCGACCACGATAACATCAACGCCAGCTTCGATCAGTGCTTCCACGCGAGCTGGTGTTTCGGCACCGGTGCCCACTGCTGCGCCAACGAGCAAGCGACCTTGATCGTCTTTACTGGCGCTAGGGAAGCGTTCAGATTTTTGGAAATCGTTGACGGTGATTAGGCCTTTGAGGTGGAAGTCGTCGTCGATCACCAGCACTTTTTCGATGCGGTGCTCATGCAGCAACTCTTTAATGCGCTCATGCGACTCGCCTTCACGCACTGTCACCAGTTTTGCTTGCGGCGTCATGATGGCGGAGACTGGCAAGTCCATGCGCGTTTCGAAACGTAAATCGCGGCTAGTGACAATGCCCACAACTTCGTCGCCCTGCATGACCGGTACGCCGGAAATACGATGCGCTTTGGTGATTTCGATGAGTTCACCGACCGTGGTTTTAGGGCTCACGGTAACTGGGTCTTGCACCACACCGGCTTCAAACTTCTTCACACGGCGCACTTCAGCGGCCTGCGCGGCGATATCCATGTTTTTGTGCAAAATGCCGATGCCACCTTCTTGCGCCATGGCAATCGCCATGCGTGCTTCGGTAACAGTGTCCATGGCAGCAGACACTAAGGGCATACTCAAGAATATTTTGCGAGTCAGGCGCGTCTTTAAACACACGTCTTTGGGCAATACGGTGGAGTAATCGGGCAGCAGCAACACATCATCAAATGTGAGCGCATCTAGGGCGATTTCGAGCATAGAGCTACTCCTTGGCGTGCCTGAGAACACAGGCCAGCGGATAAAGATAGCCGCACATTCTAGGCCTTTTT